>CAZRGY010000274.1:4134-6252 GCA_964599715.1 uncultured Verrucomicrobiota bacterium
TCTTTGGCCAGACGCTGCTTGATCGCCGCCAGTTTCGGATCATCCGCCCGGTTCTTGAATTCATACTCGTCGTTTTGCAGGTCGTAGAGCTCCTCGGCTGGGCGATGGAACAACCAGTCCACCCGTGCGGCCAGTTGCGGATTCCCCGTCGCATCCGCCTGCCATGACTCGATGGGCTGGCCCTTGTGAATGCCACCAATGCTGTAAGTGTTTTCAGGAGCCAGATTGCGGATGTATTTATAGCGCGTATCCCGCACGGATCGGATCGGATACGGCTCCTTGTAACCGATGATGCCCACGGTCGTATGCTGGGCGAAGACATAGTCGCGCAGCTTGTCCTTCTTGCCCTGGAGCACCTCGAGGAAGCTCTGCCCATCGAATCCCTTCTTGCCGTTCACATCCGGGCATCCGACATCGATCTTCTGCGGATCAATCCCCGCCGCTGCCAAAAATGTCGGCGTCACATCCACGTATTGCATCAATGCCTCGCTTTGAGAGCCAGGTTTCACCTTGCCCGGCCAGCGCACCAGGGTGGAGATGCGGATGCCGTTGTCATACAGGCTCCACTTGCCACCGTAAGGAAAGGAACTCCCCTGCTCACTGATGAACATCACCAGCGTATCTTTTTCCTGCTTGGTCTCCTCTAGCAATTTCAAGAGCCCGCCCACCTGTTCATCCAGCTTGGTGATCTCTGCGTAATAATCTGCCAGCAATTTACGCGTGATCTCGTTGTCATGGAGATAAGGCGGCACCGTGAGCTTCTTCGGGTCGTACAAATCTTTCGGTCCGCGTGTCCAAGGGCCATGCGGGTCATTGGAAGCGAAGACCAACAACCATGGCTGCGCCTTGTCGCGTGTGATGAAGTCCTTGCTCGGCGTCAGATCATCCGCGCCCTTGATATGTTCATAAGGGAACGAAGCAGCGGGCCCCACATGCTCCTTGTTCTGCAAAGCCACCCGATACCCTGCCGCCTTCAGATGTGTGAACACACTTTTTGTTCCATCATGTACCCGCGTGTGATTTGGATACGCACCGGACCGCATGGAATACAACCCCGTGTAAAGGGCATGACGCGTCGGTGAACAAGTCGGAGCCGGGGTGAACATGCCGCGCAACTGCATACTCTCCTTGCGCAAACGGTCTAGATTCGGTGTGTGGACTTCGTAGCCCAGATCACGCCAGCAAAGGTCATCCGCGATGATCAGCAGGAAGTTGGGCCGCTCGGCGGCACGCAAACCGGTGTTGCTCGCCGCCAAGATCAGTAACGCGATCAATAGGTGTTTAATTTTCATGGCAATGTCTTTCTCCAGTCGAGCAGTTGTTGCGACAGGCGGCGGGTGATAGCCGGTTGCTTTGCCGCGAGGTTATTTGATTCCTGCCCGTCTTTACCCAGATCATAGAGTTCCGCCGCGGTCCCATCCGGCTGAAGCAACAGTTTCCAATCTCCTTCCCGCACGGCCAATGGAGCACTCACATCACTGGCCTTGCCCGGCTTGATGTCCATATCATAGCGCCAGTAGATGGGTTGCGTGCGTTCAAATGGCTTGCCCAGCAGCACGGCGCTAATGTCCTGCCCGTCAAATGAACCAGACGGCATGGTGGTCTTGGCGAAGTGACAGAGCGTCGGAAAGAAATCATACGCTGCCAGCACGGCTGTTTCGTTCACCTTGCCCGCTGGCACCGTTCCCTTCCATCTGGCGATGAGCGGCATGCGGATGCCACCTTCATACAGACTCCACTTGCGCCCACGAAATCCGGCTGTGCTGCCCGGCGGTTCGATACCGTCGTTGTAATAGCGCGGCCACGCGGTGGGACCATTGTCACTGGTGAGCAGGATGAGTGTATTCTCGGCCAGTCCCAGTTTATCTACCGCCGTGAAGAGCCGGCCCAAGTTGGTATCCATGTCTTGCAAGGTCGCGAAAAACTTCCGGTCCTCTTCATGCCTCCCCTTGCCGGCGAAACGGGCCAGTGATTCCGACTTGGGCAAAAAGATGTCATGCACATCGTTCAGCCAGATCTCGAGGTAGAAGGTTTCCTTGGCCTTGCGGGTCATGAAATCGATACCCCGGTCCACATAGATGCCCGTCTGCTCATGCTTCTCCACGCGGGTGATCTTGC
>CAZRGY010000275.1:0-6191 GCA_964599715.1 uncultured Verrucomicrobiota bacterium
GATTCCCTGAACCGAGGCCGAACACACCTAGGCGAGCATGGGTGTGTTATGCGCGAGGACAGGTCGCACAAGCAAGCCCGATGAGTGAGGCATAGGCAGCCAGTTTGCCGGGTGGCAAACGGGGTTGAAACGATTGGCGCGAGAACCGGACTTACTGCACTACGAGGGCGCAGTCACCGTGTGGTTCGCGGTGGAGGCACTCGCGGAGATACTCCACGATCTGGTCGTTGAGCGTCTGGCAACGGCTGGACCAGCGTTGCGCGCCTACCAGTTGCTTCACGCAACTGCGCAGTCCGGTGAAGCAGATGACATTCGGTGACTTCACCATCTGTTTCTCCATCTCCTTGCGCAGGCAGGGGAAAAAGTGCAGCTCGAAGCCTTTGCCCGAATCGCAGGCCAGCTTGCGCAGGTCCGTCCGCACGATGTGACCCTGCTTGGCTGCGGGGGAGTCTTCACCGTGCTTTACCGTCAGTCCGAAACCCTGGAGCACATGCTCGAGGGCATCGGAGAATTCATTGATGGAAACGTATTCCCGCCCCTGTTCGTGTTTGAAGTAGTGGAGCACTGCCGCCGCCGCGTGGCGGATCAGGTCTGGATCAAGGGACTCTACCGCATCGCCGATGAGTTCCACCGTCACCTGCTCCACGGAGCAGGGAATGGCATCACCATTGGCGAGCTTAAAGACCAGGCAGTCGGAACGTAGCTGTATCATGTCGCACCTCCAGTTTTTTAACGGCCTGCACAAAATCAGTGGCTTCCTGGAAGCCACGATAAACGCTGGCGAAGCGCACGTAGGCCACGTGGTCGAGCTCGCGCAATCCTTCCATCACGCGTTCGCCCACGGCCATGGAAGGCACCTCATGTTCGTACTTGTCGGTGATATCCTCGGCGATCTGATCCACCAAGGCTTCCATCTTGTCAGAGGGGACAGACAGTTTCCGGCACGCCATCTGGATGCCGGAGAACAGTTTATCCCGTGAAAACTCCTCCCGGCGACCATCATGCTTGATGACCATCAACCGGGCGCGTTCGATCTCCTCGTAAGTAGTAAAACGGTGGGAACAGCCAAGGCATTCACGGCGTCGGCGGATGGTTGACCCTTCACGGGAGGACCGCGAGTCAATTACCTTATCTTCCTGACAGGCGCACTTTGGACAGCGCATAAAAGAACACCACTGCTTCCACCACTACTTCTGGATGTGGTAGAGGAGAGTTAGCACACCAAATATTGTGGCGTCAACGGTCAAGTCCATGAATTGGACAAAATGTGACAGAAGCATACGCCCTCCCACGCCATTATAGGTTGGCTATGATTCAGCAAGTTTACAGGCTCAATGGCACTAGTCTATAAGGCCTTATAGCTATATTGTGCCGGGTATCGATGTATGCCAAAATATGGCTATGTCGTACTTGGCTCGAGCCATTATGGTGGTGTTCCTCCTTTGGGCCTCAACTACTTCCGCAGTGGTTCTGAATTGGTCAACCGTCACTTGGCCTGCAGGTTCGCTATCCCAGACCTATGATTTGGATAACGATGGCATCAATGATGTGACCGTGGCTTTTAGTGGCAATACGTCCACGCTGGCTTCTGGTTCTCCCGCCATTGGAACGGGACTGGCGGCAAACATGGACTTCTCGACGACGTCTCAATCCATCACGGTGACCGTCACGTTCCTCAGTAGTTTGGCGACGGATGTTTCCTTCACGCTCTATAGCATTGATGGTGACCGTAAAGGTAACAGTTCCAACTACGGGTTTCAGGATGTGGTAAGCAATATCTCCGGAAACACGCATACTGGGACGGCGGTTCCTGCGGTCACTGTCGGCAGTCTGGTCACCTATTCTGGTGGAACGGCCACAGGTCAGGATGTGGCGGGCTATAGCAGTGCCGGCAATGTGAACATGCTTTATACCGACGAGATCTCGAGCTTTCAGTTTACGGTTGGCAGCTCAGACAACATCGCGGGCAATAATCCCGACCCGCAAGAGTTTGCCATCTCCAGCATCACTTACCGGAAAGTCCCGGAAGTAGGGGTGGTGCCCTTGGCGGTCTTCTTGTGTTGTTTCACCGTGCTTGCGGCTCGGCGGACGCTGGGCTGATGCTGCGTCTGTAGTGGCTGCATTGCTGATGGGAGGTGGTCCCTCATCATGGGCTTACAAGCCTCCTCCCCACTTGACCAGCGGGCCTTGCCCACGGATGATGTGGGCATGTTCCAACGTTTTCTTTGTCCCGGTGTCTTGGCCGTCATGGCCGTGGCCACGAGTGTCTCAGCGGCTGATAAAGCGCCCAAGTTCCAACGCATCCAGATCACCGATGTCTTCTGGTCGGAGGGCGCGCATTACGGTGATTTCAACCATGACGGCAAGATGGATATCTGCGCCGGTCCTTATTGGTATGCCGGTCCGGATTTCAAGCAACGCCATGCCTACACCCAGCCACCAGCCGAGAACTACGATGGCGCACGCCCCGGGGCCAAGGGTTACTCGGATTACTTCCTGAGCTATTGCTACGATTTTGATAAGGACGGTTGGATGGATATCCTCGTCTATTCTTGGCCGGGCAAAGACACCTCTTGGTATCGCAACCCGCAGAACAAGCCGGGCGATTGGGAGAAGCACGTCATCTTTGACGAGACGAATGGTGAATCACCGGACTTCGCCGATATCACCGGTGATGGCAAACCCGAGATCCTGGCTTATGCCGCCGGACAACTGGGCTTCGCCGAGATCGATTGGAAGAACCCGACCGCCAAGGCCAAGTTCTGGGGCATCTCCGCCACCGATGCGAAGAAATACCAGCGCTACTACCACGGCTACGGCTATGGTGATATCAACGGCGATGGCAAAGCCGACATCTTGGACAAAGAAGGCTGGTTTGAGCAGCCCAAGGACTTCCGCAAAGGCGAACTCTGGACCCAGCACAAGTTTCATTTCGTGCCGGAAGGCATGCGTGGCGGCGCCCAGATGCTCTGCTATGACATCAACGGTGACGGCTTGAACGATGTCGTCACCAGCTGGGATGCCCACGGCTATGGCATCGCCTGGTACGAGCAGGTGCGCGAAGGCGGTAAGATATCCTTCAAGGAACACATTCTGGTGAACACCAAAGAAACCGATAATCCCTACGGTGTGAAGTTCACGCAGCCCCATGCGTTTGTCTTGGCGGATGTGAATGGTGATGGCTTGCAGGATTTCGTGACCGGCAAGCGCTTCTGGGCCCATGGCCCGAAGGGCGATGCGGAGCCCGATGCCCCGGCCGTTATCTATTGGTTCGAGTTGAAGCGCAAGGGCAAGACGGCGGAGTTCATCCCGCACCTCATCGATGACAACTCCGGTGTGGGCACCCAGATCACCGTGGCTGACCTGAACGGTGACAAGAAGATGGATGTGCTCTCCAGCAACAAGAAGGGCGTGCACGTCTTCTTGCAGCAGAAGTAAGCGCAGAACTTTACAAAATCATTTCCGCACGAGACGGCTGGAGCAATCTGGCCGTCTTTTTTATGGGAACGATCCCGGGACTCCGACTGCGGGTGACTTAAGGGCATTCCAAGGAGCGGAGACAACGTGCTGCGCCGGCCCGAAATAGTTGAAAAACAATCAGGAAGGGATTGAAAATCCCGGCAGTCGCCAGCATATTTGCCGCGACGCCATGAAGCCAGCCCCCGCAGTTTTCGAAGGACACGAAATCCGCCGCCATTATGATGAAGCGACCGAGACGTGGTGGTTCTCGGTCGTGGACATCGTCCGGGTGCTGACCCAGCAGCCAAATTATCAAACGGCCAGAAAGTATTGGAACAAGTTGAAAGAGCGGCTAGGCAAGGAAGGCAGTCAACTGGTGACGGACTGTCACCAGTTGAAAATGGTGGCTGATGATGGCAAGCAACGGCTTACGGATGTGGCTACGGCGGAAATACTTTTACGCCTCATCCAGAGTGTCCCCAGCCCCAAGGCGGAGCCGATCAAGCTTTGGCTGGCCAAGGTGGGTTATGAGCGGATGCAAGAGCTGGCGGACCCGGCCCGGTCACTCGCCCGCGCCCGGGAGACCTGGCAGCAGCAGGGCCGCAGTCTCAAATGGATCGAGCAGCGCATGACCGGCCAGGAGACGCGTAACAAGCTCACGGATTACTGGGCCGCACATGACATCAAAAAGGGTGATGAATACGCCATCCTCACCAACATCATCCATCAGGAATGGTCCGGCTTGAGCGTTCAGAACCACAAGCAGCTCAAAGACCTCCAGACGGAAAACCTGCGGGATCATATGAGCGAGGCGGAACTGATCTTCACCGCGCTGGCCGAATTGTCCACCCGGCAGATTGCCGAGAGCACGGAGGCCACCGGCATGACGGAGAACACCACCGCTGCCCAGACCGGTGGGCGCATCGCCAAGAAAGCGCGGCTGGAACTGGAGGCGAAGACGGGCCGCAAAGTGGTCACCGGAGAGAATTATCTGCCGCCGACCAAAGCCGCCAAAAGGATCAAGGGAACTTCCGCACCTCGGAATACTCGCGCTGGCTGAGTTCGTATTGGCCGTTGAGCGATCTGAACGGCGACCAGAAGCTGGACGTGTTCTCCAGTAAAAATATTTCCGCACAAGACGGCTGGAGCGATCCAGCCGTCTCTTCTTTTGGAGCGTGCCCGTCCCGGGCACGCTCCGGTCAAGCCTCAGCGGCATTCCCTACCAACCACTTCAGCGCGGAGGCCAATTCCTCCCGCCACGGCGTGGTGGAATGAACGCCCGGATGCACACTGTGCTTCACCGTGGCCCCGAGACCGGTGAGGAGTTGCACCGCATTCGCCACGCCCTCGATCTGGGTGATCTCCTGGCGCAAGCCACTCGGCGCGTGCGAGAGACCTTTGGCGGTTTCCTTATCGCCTACGCTCAGCCATAACTTCGCGTTCGTTCTGGGCCAATGGATTTCCCGATCCTTCAACCACCAGAAAGAACCGGACTGACACAACGCATAAGCGAACACCTGCGGATACTGCACGGCTACATACGCTCCCGCCAACGCGCTCAGACTCAGTCCGCAGATGAGGTTGCCACCCGCTTGGATATTTTCATTCCGTTCCCTCGCCCAGCGCACGACGTCTTCCACGATGAATTTCGTGTAGCGATCGTTGCAGAGATAATCCGCATGCCGCGCGGCCGCATCCACATGGGAGACGAACACGCAGGTCATTTGCGGGATTGCGCCGCTCGCCATCAGATCCGTGAGGACGGGCAACGCATCCATGCTGCCCAGATACAACTCCGCATCGAGGAAGACGCAGAGCGGGTGTGCGCGATTCGCTGGACCGGGAACGAGGGAGAGGGTGCGGGTGTATTCCCCGGAGGCACTGGTGAGGGTGTGCTGTTCGCTGATGACGGAATGCTCCATTTACTTCCTACGATATGCCACGGAAAGTGGTTCATCTGGATGTTGGGCTGCCCCATGCCAATCCACCAAAACAGTTCCGTAGTCAGGACTCACCGTGAAGGCTGTGCCGATAAAAGCAGAAGAATCAGGTCCGAAGATAGTAACCTTCCCTACAGGACTCCCACTATGAGACCTCGCGTAACCTAGGAATACTTTTTGCTCGTGTCCATTCATCGAACGGATGTGCTGCACCCCGCCGTTGAGGTGAAACAACAGTGTTTGCGAATTATCTCCCACGTAAGAGCCCACCAAACGCGGGTCGGCTTTGATTGAGGCACAACCCGTCCATCCTAACACCATCCCCGCAAACGAAAGCATGGCTGCCAATGCTTGTAGCGGCCTGGCTTTCTCACGAAGCTTTGAAGTGGATGACGACATTTTCAAAGGGTACGCTTACTCCCCGAACGCATACAGCATCGTAGGCGTGCGCAGGTAGATATTCTTCTCCACCAGCGCGGGTGATGCGACGATACGTTCCTTGAAATCCGCTTGATGCAGAACCTTCGGCAGCTCACCACCGGCGGCGAAGACGGTCACTTTGCCATTGAGCGAAGCCACGATGATTTTTCCATCCGCTGCTACCGGAGAGGCGTAGTAATTGCCAATGGCGTTCAGGCGTTCCTGTTGATACGCGATCTTGCCATCCGGTGTGACGCCGATGAGCACGTTCTCGCCCTTGGACATCATGCTTTTCATCGCCTCGGTATCCTCAGCGGTGAGCTTGCCGTCGCCGTTGATATCCTGCGCGCGGAAGAAGGTTTCCAACCACGT
>CAZRGY010000276.1:0-6179 GCA_964599715.1 uncultured Verrucomicrobiota bacterium
ACCACTCATGAGGCGAGGCCGGACAGTAGCAAGTGGGGTATCCGGGCTAAAAGGTTAAAATCCGGCTATGAAGGATAAACTTCGTGCTGACAAGGGGGATGATTAAAGCGGCTAACGTAATGAAGTACAAAGACTGTTAGAAATGTCACAAATTTGTCGATTAACACCTTGACCAAAATGAAAGAATGGCATACTTATGCCAAAGTAATGCCGCGCACGCCCAATTCAGTCAAAACAATAACGATAACGGTGTCGACCACACCGCCCGTGCATGACTTTTTGGAGCAATTAGTGTCCACAGGTTTGTTTGGCAAGAATCCGGCGGAAGCGGCAGAGCGACTGATTGCGCGGGGCATTGAGCAGCATTTGCGAGAGCGGACATTACTGGATAAAGGGCCGATGGGTGGGCGTTAAAAGGGTGGTGGTGACGGTTGAGTTTTGGGCATAGGGTTTTTTTACGGTCTGGTTACAGTGTTTTACTGGGCTGTACACAGGCGGGGGCGTCTGTTCCACAATGTTCGGCTTCAAGTTCATCGCTTCGTCGGTATCAACAAAGTGCGTAATAGATTGAGTAAGGCACGGCCATGGTTCGTCGGTAAGAGGGTGTAATGGCGACGGGCGGTCTGAATTTTTGGTGATTCTGGAAGCAGTTTTTCCGGGAAAGTTAACATGACTACTTGGTTTTTGGCAGTAAACGATTTGCCGTTCATCTGGAAGACGGCGACGATTGAAGGGCGGATCATCATCATCGCCCTGGGTATCTTCTCCACGTTTGCGTGGTCGGTGATGGCGGCGAAGGCGATGCAGATGCGACGGGCGAAGCGTTTGAACCAGCTTTTCGACGTGGAGTTTCGAGGGCAGAAGCATATTTTGGAAGTTTACGACCGTCGGGTCACGGCAGAAGGGTGTCCGCTTTTCACGGTTTACAAGGAAGGTTGCGAGCATTTGGACGCGCGTTTGCGCAATCAGGCAAATGAAGGCCGGAAGTCACGCATCTCCCTGAAATCCATCGAGCATGTGAAGCGCGCACTGGAATCGGCGGTGGCGCGCGAAGCATTGAAACTGGAGGCGGGCTTGATCGTGTTGTCGCTGGCGGTGAGCGGGGGGCCGTTTCTGGGCTTGCTGGGTACGGTTTGGGGCGTGATGAGTTCTTTCAGTGATGTGGCGACGGCGGTGGCGGCGGGTGGCCGGGCGGACCTGGCCACGATGGCGCCGGGTGTGGCAGCGGCGATGGCGACGACGGTGGCTGGTCTGCTCGTCGCGATTCCTTCCATGTTCGGCTATAACTGGCTGGTGCATTCCGTGCGGGTGGGCACAGTGGAGCTGGATAATTTTGCGCAAGAACTGGTCTCCAAGATGGAGACGGAATATCTTAAGGACGACGAAGAAGAATAGCAGTGAGATGGAGTAAAAAGGCGGTATTTCCGTCTGATGGACAGTGATCACGGTAGTTAGAGGCGAAGAACATGCGACGCATATCCCAACGAAATCAGCTCGTGACGTTGAGTGAGATCAACATCACGCCGCTGTTGGACCTTGCGTTCACGCTGCTGATCATCTTCATCATCACCACGCCGATGCTGGAGCAGGGCATCAGCCTGAACCTGCCGACGGCGGGGCGGGCGGATGGGAAGATCGATGCCCGGGATGTGATGACGGTGGAGGTGAGCCCCGAGGGTGTCTACATGCTGAACGGCTATAAAATGGGGCTGGATCAGATCGAGCAATATTTGGTGGCAAAAAGTCGGGTCAACCAGAACATGGTAGTTTATATTCGGGCGGATGAAAACGGCCCGTATGGATTGGTGGCGGCCATCTTGAACCGCTGCGAAAAGAACAATATCACGCGGGTCTCGCTGCGGACTGATCCGCGGCCCGAGAAGAAGCGATAAGCAATGGAACGGTTGCAAAAGAAATGTTTGATGGGATCCCTGCTGACGCATGGCGCGCTAGTGCTCGCGATGTTGTTCGGTGCGGCGTTCATCAAGCCGGATGCACCGGAGATTTTGCCGCAATCGGTGCCTTTGCAGATGATCACCTTGCCGGCTGAGCTCACTGATGGCATGACGAAGATGGGGGGAGGTTCGCCACAGCCCGCAGCGGCCGCGCCCACGCCCGCAGCGCCTGCGCAACCACAGCGGCAGCCTGAACCGGAGCCGACGCCAGCTCCGCCTACTCCTGCGCCTGAACCGCCGCGTCCCGTGGTAGTGGAGCCGGTGAAAGTCGCTGAGCCGCCGCCGGTACCGAAGCCGGAGAAATTGGAGAAGGTCAAGCCGGTCACCAAACCGGAGGTCAAGAAGATCGTGGAAAAGCCGAAGCCTGCGCCAGCACCGGAGAAGCCCAAAATCAAGGTGAAGCTTGATACGGTAGTGCGCACGCAAAACACCTCGCCAGACCGGCAAAAAGAGGCGCAGCGCCAAGCCGCTGAGCGCGCCAAACGCGATGCCGATCGGCAGCGTCAGAAGATAGCCGCTGCGTTGAACAATATCGACCGGCTGGGGAGCAGCTTGTCCACAGGTACGACGGTGGATGTGGCCAGTTTGGGCACGGGCTCAGGTGGCTGGGGTGGGACAGGTCCCACGCTGGTGAACTACGCGCAGTGGGTGAAGGAAATCTATGACCGGCACTGGATCGTGACAGATGCAGTGAAGTCGGATGACGGCATCGTGAAGGTGGAGATCGTGGTGCAGCGCAATGGCGATGCCCGCGGCAAAATACTCAGAGGTTCGGGTGATGCGACTTTGGACCGGACGGTGCAACGGGCCTTGGATAGTGTGAGGAACATCGGTTACGCGTTCCCGAAGGACGCGAAGGACAGCAGCCGGACGTTCATCATCAATTTTAACGTGAAATCCCGAAGAGGGGCAGGATAAAGCTCATGAGACTGAATCGAATCATTTTGGCAGTGGTGTTGGGTGTGTTGGCCTTGGGCCGTGCGGAGAACGTGCGGGCGCAGGGGACGGTGATCAATATCGAGCGCGAAGCGGATATCAACTGGATGAAGCTGATCCCCATTGCGCTTACGGGCGCTACGGGTGAAGGCGGGGCGGCTTTGAGGTTTGATTTGGAAGTGATGGGTTGTGAGATCGTATCCCTGGCTGAGGCAAAATACGAAGTCAAGGTAGTGCAAGGCAGTGACCTTGAAGGTCGCCTCATCCATGTGGCCAGCAAGCAGCAGATGTTGGGCAAGCGATATGCGGGCACGGATCCCCGGCGCTTGGCGCATGCGTTTGCAGATGAGGTGATACAACTGTTGCGCGGCTCCAAGGGCATCGCGCAGACGCGCATCGCTTACAAGGGCGAGATGCGCCAGGGCTATAGCGAGATCTATGTGGCGGATTATGACGGCCATAATGCGGTGCCCTTGACGGCGGATAATTCGCTGGTGGCCGCGCCGGCGTGGGTGAATGCGCGGAATGCGGTTTTCTATACCTCTTACAAATTGGGCACGCCGAAGATATTCTCGCACAATCTCTCCACGGGTGAGCGCAAGATCGCGGCGGGATATCCGGGGTTGAACACAAGTGTGTCGCTTTCGCCGGATGGCTCGAAGATCGCGATGGTCCTGAGCAAGAACGGCAGCCCGGATGTGTATGTCTCCAATGCGGACGGGAGCAATCTGCTGCAATTGACGAAGACACGTGAGGATGAGTCCTCGCCTTGCTGGTCGCCGGATGGGAAGACGATCTGTTTTGTGTCGCGTTCCTCGGGGCGGGCGGCGCTTTACACAGTGCCCGCCACGGGTGGGGCCACCCGCCGGATCAGCACGGCCGGGGTGAGCAATGCCACGGAGCCGGACTGGTCGCCGGATGGCAAGACCATCGTATTCACCGCCCTGATGGGTGACTTCAACATTTGCACGGTTCCAGCAACGGGAGGCAGCGCTACGGTATTGACCACGGGAGAGGACCCATCATGGGCCCCGAACTCGCGGACAGTGATCTTTGCCCGTCGTGTCGGCGGGCGGCGCGTCCTGTCTTTGCTTGACGTGCCAACCAAACGTGTAAAGGATATTAAACATACTGCGGGTAGCAGCTCCCAGCCTGTCTGGGCTCGGTAACGCAATCCCCTACAATTAAACGAATTATGAGACTTTTTAGGCTTTCACTGTGGGTCGTGCTGATGGCGTCGTTGGTCATGGGCGGGGCGGGGTGCAAACGGAAACCCAAGACGATCACGCCAATCAACGCCAATGCGTATGATGGTGGCAAGACCGGAATCGGGACGCAGCAGCCGCCGGTGGATTTGGGTGGTGGTAATAAGTTGCCTGGTGGAGAAGGTACAACAGGTGTTTATACGCCTCCCGTGGACTCGACTGCATTGAAGACAGGTGAAGGCACGGGATTGGTTTCTTTCAATCCGGATGATTTCAATCGGAACCCCGATTTCTTCAAAGCGAACACGGTCTATTTCGACTTTGATCGCTCCTCGGTGCGGGCGGCTGAACGTGTTCGGGTGGAAGAGGTTGCGGCCTATCTGAAGGGCAAGCCGCGGGAAATGGTGCAAGTGGAAGGCCATTGCGATGAGCGCGGCACGGAAGAGTATAACCGCGCGCTCGGTGAACGTCGTGCGCTGGCGGTGCGTGAGTATCTGATCAACTTGGGCGTGGAACCGGAGCGGGTGCATACCATCAGCTACGGCGAAGATCGTCCGGCGGAAATCGGCTCCAACGAGAGCGCGTGGGCGAAGAATCGGCGGGGTGAATTTATCCTGTTAACGCCGAAACAGTAGGTTAGAGTAGATAGATTGAACGTAACCTACGGCGACAGCGTCCGTCTGATACATTGAACTGTGTGAAGATGTGACGTAATATAAGCATATGAATATTCCTTTTTTGGCGTTTGGATTGGGCATGCCTGAGATTCTCGGCATCCTGGTGGTGGTGCTGGTCCTTTTCGGCGCCAAGAAAATCCCTGAACTGGCCAAGGGCTTGGGGCAGGGCATCAAGGAATTTAAAAATGCTTCGAGCGACGCGCAAGATGAGTTGAAACGCTCGGTGAGCGATAAGTAAGGTTGTTTATGAATATACCATTTTTGGCGTTTGGATTGGGCATGCCAGAAGTTCTCGGCATCCTCGTCATCGTGCTGGTGTTGTTCGGCGCGAAGAAAATCCCTGAACTGGCCAAGGGCCTGGGCCAAGGCATCAAAGAATTCAAGAAGGCTTCCAACGATCTCCAGGACGAGATGCATCGTTCCTTGGACGAGCCGCCCAAGCCGCCTGCCCCCCGTCCTCCTGCCGAGCCGCGTAAGGTGGCGCAGGAAGAAACGGCTGAAAAATCGGCCAAGTCTTAAACGACGGGTTTGCAGGACTGAGCCATGGCAAACGAGCCCACCGGGGCACCCTCGCCAGAGTCTCGGCCCGAACACAGCGCGGAAAAGACCGGAAAAACGGCCAAGCCCGTTTCGGACGCTTCCTCTACGCCAAGTGACGGGCAAACGGAGCTTTTTACCCGCGAGGGTAAGCCCGCTACCGCACCTGCGGAATCTTCCAATAAACCCAAGTCTTCCGGTATCCAGATCCAACCGGCGAGCGATACCGTCGCCCGTGCGGAAAGTCCGGCTCCGGTGTCATCCTCCCCAGCCAGCGAGAGCAAGCCTTGTCCCACAGATGACGAAGGCCGCCTGATCGCGGATGAACCACCGGCCGAAGAGAAGCCGGTGACGACCACGGAAGGGACGGACGGGCAGGAAACGCCCGGGCACAGTTTCGACGACGACAATCCGTATCATCAGGAGACGACGGATTACCACCACGATCATGATGACTACCATCATGACGATTATCATCATCAAGATCCGTATCATGATGATCACCACAATGACCCTTACCATTATCAGCAGGATGATCATGGGAGCGGGGCGAGTGGGGGATGGGTGCCGCCCAGCAGCACCGGTTCGGGCTCAGGCGACAGTCCCTCCGAGGAGCATGACCCGGAGGAAGAGTATGGCGGGCCGATCAAGGGGTTCATCGACCACCTGGAAGACCTGCGCTGGATGCTGGTCAAGTGCGTGGCGGCGTTGCTGGTGAGCGCGGTGGTGTGCCTGGCGGCGGGGAATCTGATCGTCAGTGTGTTGTTGTATCCATTGCGTCTGGCCAATGAGATCACGGTGGGCGATCAGGAACCCTTGGTGCAGCTCACGTTGGGCACGAATGAGATGTGGCTGCCGGTGAGCACGAA
>CAZRGY010000277.1:0-6165 GCA_964599715.1 uncultured Verrucomicrobiota bacterium
GCCGCCTGCTGGATAGCATCGGGGGTGATTGATAATTTCATGCGCCAAAGAAAAACCCGATGATGCACCGGGCCTCATCGGGTGAGAGTCTTTTCCCAAACCTCGCGCCTGAGATCGCGAAGTCGTCGTATTCCGGCTTCACCGGTTCCAGCGGCGCATGGAGCATGCCGGCGCCCACCGTGTGGTTCGTCCCCTGCTCGATGAGGATGAAGGAACCCGTGAGGCGGTTCGCGCGGTAGCCGTCATAGATGAGCGGCTTGGAGACACGCAAACGGATCTCACCGATATCGTTCATCGCCAGTTCTGCGGGAGCGGGCTCCACTTCATACGTCTGGATGTTGATCTTGTGGTCGATGGACGTGACCATCGCCTGCACCGTTTGGGTGCCGTGCTTCACGAAATACTTCCGGCCCGGAGCCAGCGCCTTCGGATGCATCCAGCAGATGCGCGCGTGCAGTTCGGAGTTCTTGCCGGGCAATTTCTCCATCCCCACGATCATGTCACCGCGGCTCACATCGATGTCATCTTCCAACACGAGCGTGACGGATTGCGGGCAGAAGGCTTCTTCAAGTTCGCCATCGTAAGTCCAGATCTGCTTCACCTTGCTCTTCAAGCCGCTGGGAAGGATGCGTACTTCCTGGCCCACCTTCACGATACCACCGGCGATCTGGCCGCTCAGGCCGCGGAAGTCATGCAGCTTCTGGTCGCGCGGATTGTTCGGACGGTTCACCCACTGCACCGGCAGACGGAACGCGTTCAAGTTCCAATCGCTCGCGATGTGCACTGTCTCCAGATGACCAAGCAGTGCTGGTCCCTGATACCACGGCGTGTTTTTGGAAAGCTCCACCACGTTGTCACCATTCAAGGCGCTCATCGGGATGAACTTCACATCCTTCAACACGTCCAGCCGCGGCAGATACGCCTCGATGTTCTCGCGGATCTCGAGGAAACGCTCTTCACTCCAGTCCACGAGGTCCATCTTGTTGATCGCAAAAACGATGTGCGGGATGCCCAGCAACGCCGCGATGTAAGAATGACGGCGCGTCTGCTCAATGACACCGAGACGGGCATCCACCAGCACCACGGAGAGATTCGCCGTGGAGGCGCCCGTCACCATGTTGCGCGTGTACTGCACGTGGCCCGGAGTGTCCGCCACGATGAACTTGCGCTTGGGCGTGGCGAAGTAACGGTAGGCCACATCAATCGTGATGCCCTGCTCGCGTTCCGCGCGCAGACCGTCCGTGAGGTTCGCCAGATTCACCTGACCGCCGCCCGTGATGTCCGCCGAGCGCTGAAGCGCCTCGAGCTGGTCTTCCATCAACGACTTGGAATCGTAGAGCAGACGGCCGATGAGCGTGGACTTGCCGTCGTCCACGCTGCCGCACGTGTTGAACCGTAAGATTTCGATAGGATGCTGACTCATGAAAATTGCGTTCTTAAAATTTTAGAAGTACCCCTGTTTCTTGCGGTCTTCCATCGCGGCCTCGGAGGCCTTGTCATCCGCGCGGGAACCGCGTTCTGTCACCCGGGCGGCGGAGATCTCACCGATGATGTCATCGATGCTCGTCGCCGGGGATTCCAGCATACCGGTGCTGATCATATCCGCGATGGTGCGCACGCGGCACACCATGGTCTTGCGCGGTTCCTTGCCCGGGCGGGCCCCTTCAAACGGGTCCGGCGTGGTCGGGTCCGTATGCGGCGGCGGCACGGGCAGCCACTGGCCGGCGCGGAAGAAGCACTCGCGCGTATGGCTGAAATAGATGTTCGGTACTTCCAGTTTCTCGCGCTTGATGTATTCCCACACATCCATCTCGGTCCAGTTGGAGAGCGGGAAGACGCGCATGTTCTCACCACCGTTCAAACGGGCGTTATAGAGATTCCACAACTCCGGACGCTGGTTCTTCGGGTCCCACTGGCCGAAACCATCGCGGAAGCTGAAGAAGCGTTCCTTCGCGCGCGCCTTTTCCTCATCACGACGCGCCCCGCCGATGCAGCAATCAAAACGATACTCCTCGATGGCACCGAGCAGCACCGGGATCTGCATGCGATTACGGCTGATCTCGCTCTTCGTGAGCACCGCCGTGCCATTGGCCACCGCCTGGTCCACCGAGCGAACGATGAGCTTAGCGCCCAACTCTTTCGCACGACGATCACGGAACTCCAACAACTCGGGGAATTCATGGCCGGTCTCGACGTTCAGGAACGGCATGGGGATGTCCGCCGGACGAAACGCCTTCTCTGCGAGACGCAGAAGGCAGATGGAATCCTTGCCGCCGGAGAACAACAAAGCCGGGCGCTCGAACTCCGCCGCGACTTCACGCATCACGTGAATCGCTTCCGTTTCCAAATACTGCAAATGGTCTAAGTGATAACTTTTCATTCTCTAAAAAAGGTTCTTGGCTCCAGGGTCTGGGTTCTTGGGTTTAGCTTCGGCCATCCAAAGAGCGTATCAAACCGCTGATCAATTTTCCTGTCTTTACACATTGCCCCATCAACTGCTCCTGCTCGCTCACCGTAATAAAACTGTTATCCATCAAAACATAACTCATAGAACGGACCTCTCCGCATGAACGTCGCGCGAAGTTATAAGCTTGCCGCTTCTCGGCCGGGTGCAAACTTTCCCAGCCCTCTGCAATGTTGTTCATCACAGAAACTGCTGCTCGTTGCAGTTGATCCCGTAATCCAAAATCTCGGCTCAAAGGCTCACGGCGGCAATACCCATAAGCTTGGTTGGCCAGCACTCGTGCTGATTTCCACGCTTCAGTATCTTCAAACATTTGCGCCATGACGTAGCTCCTAGAACCTAGATCCCAGACCCTTTCCCTAGGTCTTCTTCACTGCGTCACCACCCCACGTGGCGTGCAAACCGCACTCGCGTTTTTCATCGGCCTTCGCGGGATCGAAGTAATCCCACTCGTTCGGCAGGTTGTGCTCCTTCAGGTACGCTTCCATCTCGGCATCGCTCCAGTAAAAGACCGGGCTAAGCTTCAGGGAGCCGAAGTTCGGGTCAGGCGAGACGATGTCCAAGCCAGCGCGATTCGGGTTCTGCACCTTGCGCAAAGCCGTGATCCAGACGCTCGGCGCGAGTTCCTTCATGCCGCGTTGGAACGGCTCGAGCTTCATCACGGCGCTGAAATGCTTCAGACCTTCCTCATCGCTCGTATCAGGGATCGGGCCGTAAACCGCATCGCGATGCGCCACCGTCATCTTGGGGATGAACGCCTTGATATTCAGGCCGAGCTGCTTGCGCAACTGCTCTGCATGCAAATACGTGGCCGGACGATTATAACCGTGATCCACCCAGAGCACTTCGATGTCCGGCTGCACTTGCACACAGAGATGCAGGATGACCGCCTCAAACGGACGGAAATTGGTCGAAACGATGGCGCGACCATTGGATTGACCGATGGCCCACTTCACGATCTCGAGCGGCGACTTCGTCCGCAGCTCGGCATTGGCTTGTGCGATTTGTTCAGCAGTCATGACTATTTATCGTCTTTGTTAAAATTAGGGAATGTGCCGGTCACCGGCGGCTGCGGTGAAGCATCCTGGATGGCCTGCACCAGTCCGTAATGATGCATGGCCCAGTAGATGCCGCCCCCGATCAAGGCACCGGCTGCCGGCACCACCAGACAGACGGGACCGAAACGGAGATCCGCCATGGCTCCGATCACTCCACCCGCGGTGAATGAAAGCAGAATGATGAAGAGAAAACGAATCTTCCACGCCTGCACCTGGCGATGACGCAACCAGTGTCCGAACATCACTCCAATATCTGTCACCAGACCGGTGACATGCGTGGTCCGGATGATGAGGCCACAGTAGCTGCTGGTCATCGCGTTTTGCAGTCCGCAGGACATGGCCAGCGCGGGCAGGGCCCAACGCGTCTTGAACAGCAGCAACGTACACGCGAGGGAGAGCAACACGCCTTCGATCATCATCGCCACGCCATAGCTCCGGCCCGGGACCAGCTTCCAAGCACCGACAATCATCCCGGCCAGTGCGGCTCCCACAATAAAACCCAGCAAAATGGAAAACGACGCGAGCGTATCCCGCCAACGGCCTTCCACGGCATCCAAACCCATGCGAGAAACGGCCCCCGTCATGTGACTGACGGGGGTATGGAAAAAGCCCAGCGAGACCGAATTGATATAACCCGCCGCCCCCGCCAAAGCCGCCGCCCCGGGCAACATGTGCCGGATCTTCCGCAGGACGTCCTGCTTGTCAATCGGTTGGGGGTGGGAATAGGGCATGGCTTAAATTTTAGGCGGAAAAATGCGAATGCGCTGGTTTCGATGAAGCCAGCCTTTTCACTTTATAAGCGTCCCTTTGACGGATGCCGCCCTGCTCTGCTATACTATCGGTTATGAGTTCAGTTGAAATCGCTGAAGAAACCATCCAACGGCTTAGCCCGCAGGAATTGGTGGAATTCTCGCGCTGGTTCGACGAATACCGTGCAGCCAAGTGGGACGCGCAAATCGCTCGTGATGCTGAGGCTGGCAAACTGGATGCATTGGCGGAGGAAGCTTTGACCGAATACAGAGCCGGACGTTGCACCAAATTTCCCTCGTGAACTCGCTGGCCACTCCCCGCTTCTGGCAATTGCTCAATGCTTTGCCTGCTGAAATCCGAGAACTTGCCATCAAGAACTACGAGCTTTGGCAAAAAGATAGCACGCATCCCTCGCTTCATTTCAAACCGGTCGGCAAATATTGGTCGGTCCGAGTTAGCCTCGGTTACCGTGCCTTGGCCCGGAAAGAAGGGGATACGTATATCTGGTTTTGGATCGGCTCCCACGATGAGTATGAAAGGCTGATTGGTTAAGTTCGAGAGCTCAAACAGCAGAGTCCACCCATTTCAGCAGATCTCTTTTGGATTTCGTGCCGGTGAACTGACCTTTGATTTGCCCTTTTTCGATGATCACAAACGTCGGGACAGAAGTGATGGAAAACTGGACTGCTACCTCAAAATTAGCGACTGCATCTACCTTCACTACTTTCAAATCGGATCTTTCAGTAGCCACCTCTTCCAACACGGGCGACATCATTCGACAGGGCAAGCAACGATCGGTATAGAAATCTACTAACACTTTGCTGTCGTGCTTCGCCACTTCGGCGTCAAACGCAGCCAAATCAGCAATCGTTTTCATATAGATCGTTAAACGGGTCAGGCAGTCATGGCACAAAGGCCATGACTGCCTTGTGATAAACAGTTTCTAGTTCGTCGCCGGCGCAGCCGCAGCGGCCGCCGCCTGCTCTTTCCACAGCACGCGTTCCACCCAGTCACCGAAGCGCTCGGAGCCGACGCGTTCCGCCGCGTAGCGGGTGAACAGGCCACGCAGCTCAGGGATGATCTCCGGATCCTTGATCAAGTCTTTGTGGAGCTTGTTCAGGCGCGTGCAGGCTTCGTTGCCGCCCAGATACATCTGATAACGGCCCGGACCCTTGCCCACGAAACCGATCTCGGACATATACGGACGGGCGCAACCATTCGGGCAGCCGGTCATGCGGATGATGATCTCGTGATCCGCCAGGCCCACTTCGCTCAAGAGGCCTTCGATCTGGCCCATCAAACCGGGCAGATAACGTTCGCTCTCCGCGAGGCCAAGGCCGCACGTGGGCATCGACGGACAAGCCATCGAAGCGCGGCGCAAAGCGCTGGTCTGGTTCTCCACCGGCACGCCGTGCTCAGCCAAGATCTGCGTGATCGCGGCTTGGTCAGCGGGCTTGATGTTCGCGAGGATGATGTTCTGCGAAGGCGTCAAACGATACTCCGGCGCGAACTTCTCCGCGATGAGCTTCAAGGCGGCCTTCAAGCGATAGCCTTCCTTGTCCTTGATGCGGCCCGTCTCCACGTAGAGACCGAGGAACTTGCTGCCATCCGCGGCGGTGTCCCAGCCGAAATGGTCACCCTGCTTGGTGAACTTGAACGGCTTCGCTTCCGCAAGTTTGTAGCCGAGGCGGCTTTCGAGTTCCTGACGGAACCAGATCGGGCCCTTCTCTTCCAACACGTACTTGAGGCGCGCGTGCTTGCGGTTCGTGCGATCACCGAAATCGCGGTGCACGGTCAGCACAGCCTTCGACACATCGATCAATTGCTCCGGTGTGATGAAGCCGATGACGTCCGCGATGCGAGGATATGTTTCGGAATTGCCGTGTCTGCGAC
>CAZRGY010000278.1:0-6163 GCA_964599715.1 uncultured Verrucomicrobiota bacterium
AAGCCCGTAACGAAGAATTTAACACAAGTTGTTCCCCTCCAGTGCCAGCGGCACAGGTTGATGGTAGCCGTGGACGCAGTCCACGGTTTGTTGTGATTTCGGGAGATGCGTCACGGAGTGACGCTTGACGCACTGCAAAGATTTACGCCAGCCACCTAGCCAGATTCTCCTTCACAAAAGCATCATCATTCAGCTCCGGATAAGCGGTATACACGCGGTCGATCTCTTCCTTCTGGCCGGGACTAAGCGTTTCGTTTGGATCAAGGCACCAGATACCCTCCAGCAGACCTTGCCGACGCAAAACTTCATGGATTCCGGCGATGCAACCGGCGTAACCATTGGCCGCGTCAAAGAACGCGGCGTTACAATCCGTCACTTGCTGGGCGAGCGTGAGCACCTCGGAATTGATGGGCTGGTTCTTGAGTGAGAGTTCCTGGCACAAGCTCAACAATTCGACCGCGTTCTTGGTCCACACGGCCCAATGCCCCAAGAGACCGCCAACGATCCGGCGCGAGCGCCATTCACCATCCACTTGGAAGCGGAACGGCGTGAGCAGATCGATCACGATATTGTCATCATTCCCCGTGTAGAGTGCGATATCTTCACGGCCTGACTCCACGATTGCCCGCACAACGTCCAGTGTCTGGTAGCGATTGAACGGCGCCATCTTGATGGCCACCACATTCTCGATCTCCGCAAAGCGTCGCCAGAACGTATAGGGCAGGGCACGGCCACCGACTGAAGGTTGCAGATAAAAGCCAATCACCGGAATCACCTCGGCCACCGCGCGGCAATGCGCGATGAGTTCATCATCCGTCGCCTGTTTGAGTGCCGCCAAGCTGAGCAACCCCGCATGACAGCCGCTACTTATGGCGACCTCCGCTTCGCTCACAGCTTGCGCCGTTGCGCCACAAATCCCGGCGATTCGCACCATCGGTTCCGCGCGATCTGCATCTGCCCGTTGAAACTCCTCGGCCGCCAACTGCAAGAGCGGTTTGAACAATCCCACCTCAGGATTTCGGATGGCAAACTGCGTGGTATGCACTCCCACAGCGACCCCACCTGCGCCAGCCGCAGCATAGTAGCGGAGCAAGGCCCGTTGCCGCCGTTCATCCCAGCGACGATTCGCGTCTAGCGCCAGCGGTAATGCTGGTATCACCAGGCCACGTTGTAGAGCGGAACGGATGGCGGGATTCATGGCTCAGAATTTTCCGTCACGCGCTTCGAAGTGCGTGGGCTTGTTCAGTGAAGCTCCATCGGCCTTCACCCAGTGCGCGATCCATTTCATCAATGTGGGGGTCGAGACGCGGGGATTGCCGTAGCGTTCCAGCGCAGCCGTGGCGTCGTTTAATAAAGCCGTGGCCTGCTCGGCACCAGTCAGGGTGACAGATTTGCCGAACAGTTTGCCAAATTCTTCTGCGACTTCGCGGATGCAGAGTTTTTCTGCGCCCGTGATGTTGATGGCTTTCGGCGGTGCCTGGGCATCCGCCAGCGCCGCCAGCGTCACGGCATTGGCATCCGCCTGCCAAATCGTATTGAACCAACCCATGGAGACATCCACTGGTTCACCGGCCCAGACTTTACGCGCGATGTCGGTGAGCACTCCGTAGCGCATTTCGCACGCATAATTCAGCCGGATAAGCGCCACCTTGGTCCCGTTTTGTCGGCTGAAGTGTTCAAACATCCGCTCGCGCCCGAGACAGCTCATGGCGTATTCGCCGGTTGGGTTCGGAGTGTCGGACTCGGTGGAACCTGTGCCAGATGCGGGTACGAGTCCGTAGATATTCCCGGTGGAGAGCGCGACGATGCGGCTCTTACTAAAGCGTTGTGCCACTTGCGCCGGCAACCACGTGTTCACCGCCCAAGTCCGCGCCTCTTGATCCGTGGAGCCGAACTTCATCCCCGTGAGGTAGATCACGTTTGGCACATCAGGCAATGCGGCTAGAAAATCGTTATCCAGCAAATCACCGGAGATGGTTTCGATGTCGCGCTCAAGCAACCATTTCTCCGCTGTGTCCGAGGTAAAACGGGAGACACCGATGATGCGGCGCTTGGTGTCGGTTGCCTCAGCTGACTTTTTAGCCATCAGAGCCAAGGTCAGTCCCATCTTGCCCGCCACGCCCAGCAGCAGGATATCGCCCGAAACCCGGTTGAAGGTATCGAGGACAGCGGCCGACGGTTCCGCCAGCAATTCATCCAGCTGCGTTTCAGAAGATATCAGGTCAGGCAGCTTGGACATATGTGTTCAGCAGGCTTGGTCAGCCCTTGATGACTCCGCCTTCGGCGTGTCCGTTGGTGAAGTTGATATACGCGAAATAGCCGAACAGAAAGGCCAGATAGATCTGCCGCACACTGATGGCGTAAGCCACAACAATGACCGCCACGATGCCACCGATAAAGCACGCGGTTTGCAGTCGTCCGGGTCCCAGTATCTCGCGCATAATCTGACCGCCATCCAGCGGCAACACCGGCAGTAGGTTCACCAAGGTCCAGATGATGTTGATAAACAGTGAGAAGCCGATCAGGGTGCGCACCGCCTGATATTCCGTCTTGATGAGCAAAGCCAGGGCAAACGTGACGCCGGCGAGCAAAAAGCCGGCGAGCGGTCCGGAGAAACTGACCCAGATACTTTGCCCACGACTGAACCGGGCATGGGGTATGATGGTCACTCCGCCGAAACCATGTAGCACGATGGTGGAGTGATAGCCAAACTTGCGGGCCGCAAGGGCATGTCCCAATTCATGCACCAAGATCGAAACGAAACCGACGATCACCCAAAGGGCCACATCGATCCATTCATCACGGGTCTCTGCGCCGATCGCCCCACCCATGAGCGCCATGATCAGCCAGAAGAACCACTGGACCGCGACCGGGAACCCCAAAATATTGAACTGCAACATGGGCAGAGAGGTATCACGCTTTTCAGCGGAAGCCAATGGCTGACGGGGAAAATATTAGCCTGTTGAAGCAGGCTTTCAGCTAGCTGGCCAAGAAAGTGTCCTGACCTATAATGAAAGACGTAGACCAAGCTAAAATACGAGTGCCTTGCCGGGCTGTCAGATAGTAGATCGCGCCGCAGAAGAGAAAGAAGAGTAAGACGAGGAAAGCACCTGCTATCAATCGTGGGGTGCGGCGATACAGGTTGATGTTACAAGATGTACAACGGGTGGAACCCGGGCGTAATTCTCGCCCACAACGAGTGCATACTTTTTTTCCTAGTTCCATTAGGGACCATAAGGGAGCATTTTTTGTTCCCCCCCGACGATTAGAGTTTAATAAACTCCTTGAATTCAGTTGTCTTTACAGGGTTTGCTGTAAACACACTGATAATTGTCCCGAAAATGGTCAGTGTCCAGTGGCTTATTTAGGCAAAATAAACCGGTCTCCCCGGATTCCGTAGTTATTTTGGATGCGTATGCTCGCTGCTTTGGCTTGGGTCGCGTCCAAAACCATCTTCTGTATGTTGCTGCCGCTCATGTACTCAAAGACGTGAAAGCCATCCTTGGGACTCTCCAAAGCCATCGCCAGATCGGTCATATTGCTGATCAGCTTGCCGTTCACTTTATCCAGCACGATGAAGCGGTAGTCTTGATAGCCGATATTTACCGGGTCCGGCAGGATGGCGGAGAGCAATACCAAGCCAGCGCGCTCATCATTCTTGGATTGGTTGTCGTAATACGCCAGACGGAACGGTGCCCGTTGCTTCCAGTCGCCACCCCAGCGCTTCATGTAGGCGCCGTCCAAGGGTTGAAAGAGTAACCCACCCACTATCAAATACTCCGGCTCCCGGTCAAAGACCTCTTTAGGGATGAGGTCCGTGCCGTAATCTGCCTTGGGCAACGTGTAATCCACCGACAGCTCCTTACCCTCACGCCAGACGACCAGCTTGATGGTATCACCCGCCCAATGACGACGGCTGCTCAGATTTTCCAGCATCAGGTGACCGTAGTCCGGGTCGAGATAGTCACCTTGGATATCGATGTCGAAGCCATCCACCTTCAAGATCAGATCGCGCTCCTTCAGACCGCCGGTTTTCTTTTCTTGGGGCGGGATATCGATGATGACCACGCCTTTCGGCTCCGTCTTCCAGCCTAGGAACTTGTGCATATCCGGGTTCAAAGCCTGCTGCCAGGTGAAGGCGAAGTAACCCATGCCCGTGAATTTGCCTTTGTAGTGGGCTTCCAGTACCCGCTTGAAGAATGGTGCAGGCGTCACATTGAATTTCCGGCCGTCTGATGATGTAGTCAGGCCCACGAGCTTGCCATTGCTCACCACGGCTTCCGCCCAGCCCAACCCCTCGATGTCCGAACTGAACGTCACACTGGTGGAAGGTACGAAGCTGACCTTGCCCTCGCGCACGGTGAATTCATTGAACTCTGCCTTGCGGCTTTCCATGTTACCGTTCCGCCAACGCACCACTTGCACCAAGCTGAGATCTTTCAGGTTATTTGCAAATTTGGCTGCCTTAAGTCCCGGCCAGAACTTTTCCTCCTCCACCGTGAGCAGGGCCACGTTGGCATGGAAGTCAGCCCACTTCAGTTGCGCCGTCCACCAGCGGCCGCGACCATTGCGCTGCACCCGGATTAGCGTCACATCATTGAAGAACTCGGCCGTGGTCAGGATCTGTTTGCCCTCGATGACGACGCCGTTCTTCACGTCAGTAGCCGTTTGCCGGGTCCAAGGCTGGCCCATGTCATAGCGTTGCCGCGTGATCTCCACCGTCACGATGGAATCTTCCCATGGATTATGCGCCAATTGGGCTTGGCTGCTGACGACGCTCAATAGCGTCAGGCAAAGCAGGAAAAGTTTTTTCATAGACGGCGGTCGCTGGGGATGTTGTAGGTCTTCAAGATTTCGACATTGGCTGCATCGGCATCCTTGCGCTCGATGCATTCAAAGCCGCCTTTTGGCAGGAACTCCATGATGTGTTGATCGGATTTGGCTTCTGCGAAGGCGCGGATCACATCCTCCAGCTTGTTGATCTTGATCCCGTTGATCTTGTCCACTAACACAGCACCACGCACCTGTAAGTTTGCGTTCACCGGGTGGGCCATCACGGTGCTGAGCACTATCGGCTCTTCCCGGACGGTCTCAGGTTTCTCACGCCGGCGATAGCTGAGCTCATACAGCATCGCCGCTGTGCTGCCTACGCGTGGCAGGCGGCGCATGTAATCCATGCTCAAGGGCGTGAAGACCATCCCGCCATAGACGTAATACCGCGGGAGCACGTCATACTGGCTGCCGGTGGGCAGGTCTTCCGTGTCGGCGAACAACTGCAACTTGCTGCTGATCTCCTTGCCATCACGCCAGATCTTGATCGGGATGAATTCGCCGTTCTGTGGTTCCTGGAACGCCACCGAAAGCGAGACGCGGTTGCCGTGATAGAGGATCGTGCCATCACTACCTACGCGGTAATCGCCCACTTGCAGCAACACATCGTCTTCCTTCAAAACCTTCTGGGTGCTCTCGATCGGCAGCACGTTATCGACGCGTGCACCCATATCATTGTCGGGCAATTTGAGCAGTTTGCGAAACGCCGGGTTTTGCATCGCGGTCAGCGAGATGCCCGCCCGTGGGAAGCCGTCATGCTTGCCGTCTTCGATGTCTTTCAGGAAGTGCTGGATGATCTGCGGCGGGATAAAGAAGCCGGTGTTCTCCAAGCCCGGTGTGCCTTGGAAAGCGACGCCCACCACCTTGTCGCCCTGGATCACCGGACCGCCACTGTTGCCGGGATTGATTGCGGCATCTGTCTGCACCGTCAGGAACGCACGATTGCCCATGTGCACATAACCTTGCACTTCGATACGGGATACTACCCCACGTGTGAACGAGATCTGTTCGCCGCCGGCCGGGTAACCCATCGTCGTCACCGTGGATCGCACTTCGGGCAATTCACCGATCGCAAGCGCCTCCATTCCGCTGAAGAAATCCGGGTCTTCGACTTCTAGCAAGGCCAGGTCGCATTCATGGGAGACAAACGCCACCTTCGCGCGGTAAGGCCGTGGATCTTGGTAGCGCTTCACCAGTATCTGCTTGCCCCAACTGACCACGTGGGCATTGGTCATGATCCGTTTGCCTTTGATCAAAAAACCGGTGCCGGTACCGCGTCCCACCTGGCTGAATCGCCACGGGGCCATCCAGTCGGGCGATTGGCTGAAAGTCA
>CAZRGY010000279.1:0-6099 GCA_964599715.1 uncultured Verrucomicrobiota bacterium
ATGAACTGCGCCAGAGCATGTATGAGGAGCCGGTGAAGTTCTTCAACTACATCATCCGGGAAGACCGTCCGGTGCGTGAGATATTGCAGGCGGATTACACCTTTGCAAACGCCCAGCTTGCCAAATTCTACGGGCTCAAAGGGGTGGACAGCGAAGAATTCCAGAAAGTCTCCACTGCCGGTCAGCCGCGTGGCGGCATCCTGGGCATGGGCAGCATTCTCACCAAGACCTCGCGCTCTCATCGCACCAGCCCGGTGGTGCGCGGCGACTGGCTGTTGCGATCCATCCTCGGGACACCGGTGCCTCCCCCGCCCAGTGATGTGCCCGAACTGGAGGAAGGCGGCACCAAGCCGGCCACCTTACGCGCACGCCTGGAACAACATCGTGCGGACAAGGCTTGCTCGTCCTGTCACGATAAGATCGATCCGCTGGGCTTCGCGCTGGAGGGCTTCGATCCTATCGGACGCGTCCGTAAAATGGATGATTTCAACCTGCCGGTCGATGACTCGGCCGAGATGAAGAACGGCACCGAGTTCAAGGGCTTCAACGGCCTGCGCAACTATCTGGCCACGCAAGAGGGACAATTTGAATCCCTGCTCTGCCGCAAGCTGCTGGGCTACGCGCTCGGTCGTCAGGTATTGCCGACGGACAAGCCATTGCTTGACCAGATGCAGGAAGCATTGAAGAAGAATGGCGGCCATTTCTCGACCGCCGTGATCACCATCGCGCAGAGCCGCCAGTTCCAGAACCGGCGTAACGAATAGACACACTTGCACCAACAGGAAACCGAATCGAAAGTAGTATTATGAAGCACGCAATGAACAACATCTCACGCCGCCACTTTCTCCGCGGTGTCGGCGTAGCTCTTGGCCTGCCGTGGCTGGAATCCATCCGTGCTTGGGGCGAGTCCGTGCCGGCCGTTGGTGCCGCTGCCGCCGCGAACGAGGCCCCGCGCCGCATGGCCGTGGTGTTCATGGGCAATGGCGTGAACCCGCATCATTGGGGGGCGCAGAACGGTGCGAGCGGCATGGAGTTCCTGAAGACCTTGAGCCCGCTTGAGCCGGTAAAGGACAAGGTGCTGGTGTTCAAAGGTCTGTGGAATCCCTCCACGGTATCAGGTCCGGGCGGACATTACCCGAAGATGAATATCCTCTCGGGTCTGAAAGTGAAGCAGACCACGACCGATGTGGAAGTCGGCACCACGATGGACCAGATCATCGCGCGTGAAACCGGCAAGCATACGCCAGTGCCGAGCCTGGTATTGGGCACGGAAGGCCCGCGTTACAGCACAGACAGCGGCTACACTTCCATTTACTCGGCCTATGTGTCATGGAGCACGCCGACGACACCGGCTCCGAAAGAGATCTACCCGCAACAGGCCTTCGACCAGTTGTTCGATGACGGCAGCCAGCGCAAGCGCGACAAGAGCGTGCTGGATCTGGTGATGGCGGATGCGAGCAGCCTGCGTGGAAAACTCAGCCGTCGCGATGCGCACAAGCTGGACGAGTATCTCACCTCCGTGCGTGAATTGGAGCAACGCATCGAACGCGCCGATCAGTTTAGCAAGAAGGAAACGGGTGGTCAGGGCTGGCAACCTTCCGTCACCAAGCCGACCTTCCCCCGCCCTGCCGCCGGCATCCCGGCCAAGCCGGAAGATCACCTCAAGATCATGCTCGATATCATGGTGCTGTCCTTCCAGATGGATCGCACGCGCGTGGCGACATTGATGATGAACAACGACCTTTCGCAGATGAACTTTGGGTTCCTCGGCGGCATCAAGGGCGGCCAGCACGAACTGTCTCATCACTCGAATGACGCCGAGCGTCTGGCGATGTATCAGAAGGTGAACGAGTATCACATCAAGCTGTGGAGCGAGGCCCTGCAGAAGATGCAGGCCACCAGCGAAGGCGAGCGCACATTGCTGGACAACAGCATGGTGATGTTCTGCTCCAGCCTTTACGATGGTAACGCGCACGATTCGCGGCAGTTGCCCATCGTGCTGGCAGGCGGTGGTGGTGGCACCATCAAGGGCGGTCGCTTGCTGGATTACAGCAAGGAACAGAACCGCAAACTCTGCCGGCTGCACATGGCGATGATGGATCGCATGGGCGTGAAGATGGAGAACTTCGGCGATGCGGAACAGGCCTTGACCGACCTAGCATAAACGCCGGTCCTTGGAAAAATCTGGCAGAGGTTGCAGGCGAGCTTAATCAGCTCGATTCAGCTACCAAAGCTGGCAAATGCAGATTTGACTTCCACCGCACCTCCTCAATTATCTTCGCCCATATGTTTTTGAGAACCACCCTGCTGTTTCTGGTGGCATTGCTGCCGTTCTCCTACCTTCACGCCGGCACCTTCGTGCAGTTCCGCACTACCGTGGGCGATATCGACATCGAGCTGTACGATGCGGACAAGCCGGTCACTGTGACCAATTTCCTCTATTATGTGAAAACGGGTTACACGAATGATATGTTCATTCACCGCTGGGTACCGGGTTTCGTCATTCAAGGTGGCCTCGCCTATACGGCCAATCGACAGACTTCACCATCCATTCAGTTCATTAACCCTAAACCAGCTATTGTGAACGAGTATGGGGTCGGAAGAACCTTTAGTAATACCAACGGAACAATCGCCATGGCCCGGAGCAGCCAGGTGAACTCGGCAACCTCACAATGGTTTATCAATTTGGGCAACAACTCATTCTTAGATGCAGATAATGGGGGATTCACCGTGTTCGGAAAAGTCTTACGGGGATATGATGTCCTTGATAAATTCTCCTCTACTACCTCCGTAATGTGGCGGGCAACAACTGGTTCAGATCCCTTGCAGGAAATCCCCGTGATATCGCAAACCCCGTCTTTGAACGATCTCGTCTACGTGGACATAACCTGGCTAAATGTCCGCATCACCGATCTCCCCGGCACCGGCAAAGTAATTCAATGGCGCAGTGTGAAGGACAAGCTTAACCGGGTGGAATACACCACGGTCTTCCCGCCAGTCTGGCAGACCTTCGCCACGCCTACGGGCACCGGCAATGACATGGCCGTGACGGACACCTCGGGAGACGCCAAGCGATTCTACCGCATCCGGATAGATTATCCGTAGCCTGGCTTCCCAAAATACATTCTTCCCCTGCCCGCCAGATTGGTGTTTAGTTTGCGCCCAATTAATTATGAGCAAGACTGCATTGTTATTTGCCGGACAGGGTGCGCAAGCCGTGGGCATGGGCAAGGACCTGGCCGAACAGTTTCCCACCGCCAAGGCTTTGTTTGAAAAAGCCAATTCCGTGCTGGGATATGATCTCACCAACATCTGCTTCAACGGCCCCGAAGCTGAACTGACCAAGACGGAAAACGCCCAACCAGGCATCTATCTGGTGAGTTGGGTGGCGCTGCAACTCCTGAAAGAGAAGGTGCCGGCGCTGAAGTTCGAGGCCACCGCCGGACTATCCCTCGGTGAATTCACCGCCCTCGCCGCCGCTGGTGTCATCAGTTTTGAGGATGGCCTGAAAGTCGTCCAGCAACGCGGCCGTTTTATGCAGGAAGCCTGTGAAGCTACCCAAGGTGGCATGGCCGCCATCATCGGTTTGGATGAAGGTCCGACCCGTGAAGCCTGCACCGAAGCGGGAGTTGTCCTCGCCAACTTGAACTGCCCCGGCCAGCTCGTCATCTCGGGCCCGGCAGACAAGATCAATCAAGCCTGCGAACTTGCCAAGGCCAAGGGCGCCAAGCGCGCGATCCCGTTGACGGTCGCCGGTGCGTATCACTCGCCGCTCATGGCCAGCGCCCAACCGAAGCTGCGCGATGCCCTCGCCCAGATCCCCATCAACCGTCCTGCGGTGCCAGTCATCGGTAATGTCCGCGCGTTGCCTCATGGCGAACCCGCCGAGATCCATCAGTTGCTGGTGGACCAGGTGACTTCCTCGGTGCGTTGGGAAGAATCCATCCGTTATCTGCTCAGCCAAGGCTACACTCGTTTCATCGAGCTTGGACCCGGCACTGCCCTGACCGGCTTCATGAAACGTATCGACAAGACCGCCCAGGTCCTGAATGTGGCCGATGCCGCCAGCCTCGAGAATACGGCCAAGGCTTTGTCCACCTAGTCTCAGGAGAATTCTATCAATCGAGGCGTGCAATGGATGATCCGTTGCACGCTTTGTCTTTTCTGCAGGTCATGACTCAGCAGAAAAGACAACCAGTGTAGCCGAGTTAATTGGCTTGGAAAATCCTCATTCAGAAGCGAGACTCCAGCCTCAATGAACCCCAGAAGCCACAGTTTATTCGGCTTGCCGACTTGCACTGCCTTCGTCCGTTCATTGCTGCTGTTCTTGTTGGCAGCTCTCTTTGGCTTCTCCAAAGTTTCCGCCTATGAAGTCCACTACGCCAAGACCGGGTATCAGGTCACAAGCGGGATGGATTATGCCATCCACTATGAGCTGAAGAAACTCATCGCCCGGCATGAATCTGCCTTCGGGCGAAAGGCGCCGGAAAACTTCAAGATCACCTACTACGTCTTCCCCAGTTACGAGCAATATCGTGCCTACTCCGCCAAGAACGGCAAGACTGTGGCGCCGCAACTTCTCGGCTACACGCTCTCCCAGAGCAGCTACAATATCCAGACCGGCATCATCGCCACTTCCTTGGTTCAAGTGGTGACTTGGCGACAAGACGCTGCCGCGCGCATGCTCTCCACAGTCTTGCATGAGAGCGCGCATGCGGTGACACATGCCTTTCTCCTGCAAGTGCCGCTTTGGATGAATGAGGGCAGCGCCGACTGGTTCGGCCAACCGGCCTGGGCCAATGGCTCACAACAGCAATTAGATCGTTCCCGACGCTGGCAGGCCTTGGGCATGATGCTGGATGAAAAACGGATGCCCCAGCTCCGGCCTTATCTGGCCACCGAGAATTACGAGGATTGGGAGAAGATGTTCGGCGGTAACATCGGCATGGGCTATGTGGTCGGGTATTCCCTCTTCGATTTCTTCATGTCACACCCCAATGCCCAGCAGTTCCTCACCCAACTCCTGCGCTCGGAGGCTGTGGAGAAAGGCGAGAAGCCGGAAGCTGAATTCATGATGGCGGTGGATAAGAACTGGCCGGGCGGGCTCACTGCTTTCGAACGCAGCTGGCATATCTGGATCAAGCGCAAGGCCGAAGCCGAGCGGCTCGCCATGCAATCCAAGATGAAAAAGTAGCCACCGGTTAGCTACAGATGGTGTAAAAGCACCCCCTGTGCTTCGTGTTGACAAACCACCCCCCTTCTCGGCCAAACTGTCCACCTCATGAGTCAACTGACCAATCAAGTTGCTGTCGTCACCGGAGCCGGTCGTGGTATCGGCCGGGCCATCGCGCTTAAATTTGCTGCTGAGGGTGCAGATGTCGTCTGCGTTTCCCGCACGCAGGAGAATTCCGAGAAAGTCGCCGCTGAAGTCCGGGCGCTTGGACGCAAGGCGTGGGCGGTCGCTCTGGACGTCTCTGATTCCGCCGCCGTCACCGCTGCGGTCGAGCAGATCTTGAAAGACGCCGGCAAGGTGGACATTCTCGTGAACAATGCCGGGGTCACCCGCGATGGTCTCCTCATGCGTATGAGCGATGCGGATTGGGATGCCGTGCTAAATACGAATCTCAAGGGCGCCTTCAATGTCACCAAGGCATTCACCCGCTCTTTCCTCAAGCAACGCTCCGGCCGGATCATCAATGTGGCCTCGGTCATCGGCCTCATCGGCAATGCCGGTCAGTGCAATTACTCCGCGAGCAAGGCGGGCCTCATCGGCTTCACCAAATCCTGCGCCCGCGAACTCGCTTCCCGTGGTGTCACGGTGAATGCTCTGGCACCCGGCTTCATCGAAACGGACATGACCGCCGTGCTGAACGAGGAACAGAAGGCCGGAATTTTGAAGCAAGTTCCGCTTGGCATGCTCGGTTCTACCGAGGATATTGCGGCTGCGGCGCTTTACCTGGCGAGCCCGGGAGCCCGCTATGTGACCGGTCAGGTGTTGACCGTGGACGGCGGCATGGTGATGTAGTTTGACCGCCACAAAAAAGAACGCTGGACGAGAACCAAAAAGTCGCCCTAAAAAAGGCGGCCAGAGGCCGAAAG
>CAZRGY010000280.1:0-6080 GCA_964599715.1 uncultured Verrucomicrobiota bacterium
AAAGAGGTCAGCACATCCACTTGCGCCAGTGCCCGGGCCGTTTCCTGGATCTCCGGCAGCCGCGCGATGACTGCTTCACGCACTTTCAGGAAGATTTCATACTCCAACTTGGTGCTGCGCTCCTCCGCCCCGAGGATTTTACCTTCCATCTCCTTCAAGGCGGGCGTGATAAAGCGTTCCCCATTGGCGATCGTCTGCTTGCGGATGTATTCGGCCGGCACTTTGTCCAAGTTGGACCTAGTGATCTCGATGAAATAGCCGAACACAGAGTTGAACCTTACCTTGAGCGAAGGAATGCCAGTGCGTTCGATCTCATCCTGCTGCAACTTCGCCAGCCAGTCCTTGCCATCACGCGTGGCGGAACGCAGTTCATCCAGATTCGCATCGAATCCATCCCGGATGAGCCCGCCTTCCTTCACCGCCAACGGCGGTTCATCGACGATGGCCCGCGAAATCTCATCCACCACGTCCGGCAAATCACACAAGCGGGCCGTCAACTCCGTCAACAATGCCGCTGAGGGCTCCGCGTTGCCGCTGGCTTCTTCCTGTAAGGGCGGCAGCGTATCGGCCGCAGGTGGTTTCGACGCTGACATCGCGGAAAGCATGTCACGCAAGCCTGGCACCTGCGCCAAGGCGAGTCTTAACGCCTGCAGATCGCGACCATTGCCGCTTCCCTGGCTCAAACGGCCGATGGTGCGCTCCAGATCACGCACTTCCTTCAAACTCGTGCGGAGTTCTTCCAAGGAACGACCACTACGGACAAATGCCTCCACCGCTTCCTGTCGCCAATGGATGGCCGCGACGGAGGCGAGTGGTTGCGTGAGCCAATCACGCAAACGCCGAGCGCCCATCGGCGTCACTGTGCGGTTCAATGCACCGAATAACGACGCATCACGCGGCGCATCCGAGTGCAACGGCTCCAAGATCTCCAGATTGCGCAGCGAGATGGCATCCAACGTGAGGTAATCACTGCATTCGTAGCAGGAAAGCCGGGTAAGATGGGAGATATCGCGTCGGAGATGCTGCGTAAGGTAGTGCAGGATGGCTCCAGCGGCGCCCGTGGCCGCATTGCGCCCCTTGAGACCAAAACCATCGAGCGACGCCACCTTGAAGTGTTCACGCACCGTGAATTGCGCCGTCTCTGCCGCGAACACCCAGCCGTCATAACCACTCACTACGGCCAAAGTACCCGGTAGCAACGCATTCAACCCACCATCTTCGGCCGGATGGATGATCTCTGCTGGTCGTAAACGCTCCAATTCACTCAACAACGACGCTTCACTCGTCAATTCCGTCACTTTGAAGTCACCTGTAGTGAGATCGACCGTGGCGAGACCGATGCTTTTACCGCTGCGATAGATGGCGGCGAGGTAGTTGTTACGCTCCGCCGTGAGCATGCGCTCATCGAAATGCGTACCGGGACTGAGTATCTGCGTCACCTCACGACGCACGAGCTGACCGGGCTTCGCTTCTTCCACCTGATCGCAGATGGCGATCTTGCGACCTGCTTTCAGGATGCGTGAGATGTAGTTCGTCGCGGCGTGAAACGGGATTCCACACATCGGAATCTCACCACGTTTCGTCAAAGCGACGTTCAACAACTGCGCTCCGACCTGCGCATCCTCAAAAAACATTTCATAAAAATCACCGAGACGAAAAAGCAGCAGCGCATCCGGCGGCAACTCACTTTTGATGCGGCGGTACTGGGCCATCATCGGTGTTAACTTCGTTTCACGTGACATCGTGCGTCGCAGTTTGCGCGAAATTTTTTTGACGTCGAACGTAAAAAAGTTTGCAAAAAAATTTCAGGGCACTATGAACTACACAACAGATAGCCGCACCGACCCGTTACAAACTTGTGACAAAGAAATTTAAAAATAATTTTTTCTGCGGATTTTATCCGACGCCGAATGGGGGTGATTTCCGTGGCCGCTAAGAAAGCTGCAAAGAAAGCTGCGAAGAAACCCGCTGCTAAGAAAGCTGCAAAGAAGAAGTAACCCTTCTCCTTTGTAGGTAAAGATTCAGAGGGAAGTCCTGCTCAGAAACAACTGACAGGACTTCCTTTCGTTTTCAGATTCTGTCATCCTTCTGTCCGGAACAAGAGTTCACACCATGGCTACCCTCATCTTCGACATCGAAACCTCCGCACTGGGGCTCGAAAACTTCGACGACGTGCAGATCGAATACCTTTTTCGCGAAGCTGAGAAAATTCCTGATGAAACCGCCCGTGCTCAACGCAAGAATGAGATCGAGCGCATGTTCAGCCTGTGGCCCTTCACTGCCCAGGTGGTCTGTGTGGCCATGCTCAATGCCGAATCGCAACGCGGGCAGGTGCTTTTTCTCGCAGATGACTATGAAGACGATGCCGGCGAGGCCGGACCGGTCGAATTCGTGCCGTTTGCGGATGAATCGGAGCTGCTGACCGCCTTTTGGGATGTGGCGAAGCATTATGACTCCATCGTGACCTTCAACGGGCGCGGGTTTGACGTCCCGTTCATGTATCTGCGCTCCGCGGTGCTGAATGTTCCGATCACCCGTAAGGACTGGCTGGGCTATCGCTTCCAGGTGGAGCCACATTGCGACCTTGCCGAACAACTCAGCTTCTACAACGTGAGCGGACGCGAAGGGGCTGCACGCAAGTTCAACCTGGATTTCTACTGCAAGGCGTTCGGCATCGAGTCCCCCAAGGGTCACGGGGTCACCGGTATGGACGTCAGCAACATGATGCAGGAGGGCCGCTTCCGCGAGATCGCCGAGTATTGCCTGCGAGATGTCCGCGCGACCGTCTCGCTCTACAAGATCTGGAAAGAACGGCTGGCCGGGATCAAATAGTTACAAGCTGCGAAGAAGCGGACAAAATTATCCGCCACGCAATTGTCACTAAAGTTCCGCTTGTCAGCCGTGAAACTCGCTCCTAGATTTCACTCGTGCCGTTAAGCCGGGTTTTTACCAACCAAAGCTTGTCAAAGCTGAAGGCTGACTGTCTGTCGATTAATTCCCTGTCCTTGGCGGCCTCTTCCGGATCGATATCTCATCTCCTACGTTCATCCGGTTCACTCAATCACGCTCATCCCGGCTGTGCTCTGATGCCGAGCTTTAGGGGAAAAGGAAAAGTTCTTCCGCTCAGATACGGCCTGACAACGCCCATATGATACAACTTTACGGATTTGAATACAGCCCGTTCGTGATCGTTCAGCGACGCATCCTCGACTTCGGTAAGATTCCTCACAAAAACGTCAAAGTCCCCAACCACGACCGCTCACTCATCTGGAAACTGACCAAGCAGCGCTACTACCAGGTGCCCGTTTTAAAGGATGGCCGTCAGGTGCTCTTCGAGACGCAGGAAGATTCGCAGGTCATCGCCAAGTATCTGGACAACAAGTTCGAGCTCGGCCTCTTCCCGAAGGAACTGCGCGGACTCCAGACCATTCTCTGGCGTTACATCGAGAATGATATCGAAGGCATCGGCTTCAAGCTGAACGACATCTATTATCGCGATTTCGTCCCGGTGGCCGGGCATCTCGGTTTCCTGCGGCACAAGGAACGCAAGTTCGGCCGCGGCTGCCTGGATCTCTGGCGCGCGCAGCAGAAGCTGCTCGTCGCCGAACTGGCCGCCAAACTTTCTCCCTTCGAACAGATGCTGTTCGACCGTCCCTACCTGTTGGATAACCGGCCGCGCTTCGCCGATTTCGACCTGTTCGGCATGCTCGGGAACTACCTCTACTCCGGCCACTACCGCCTGCCCGCCGAGCATACCCAGCTCCAGGCGTGGTACAAGCGGATGGCCAAAATCAAACTGGCGGATCTGCCTAAGTGAAAAACTACATCCTCGACACCAACGTACTCCTCCACGACCCCAACTCCCTCCTCAACTTCGAGGAGAACAATATCTTCATCCCCATCGAGGTGATCGAAGAGATTGACCGCTTCAAGCGGGAATCCAACGAACTCGGCCAGCACGCGCGCATGGTTTCGCGCATGATGGACGGCTTCCGCGCGACCGGTCAGTTGAGCAGAGGGGTCAAACTGTCCAATGGCGGCAACCTGCGCATCGTCTTCAAGGATCAGAACGGCAACGGCCATGCCGCGCTGAACCACACAGTAGATAGCCGCATCGTGGCCCGCGCCCTGGACGTCCAAAAGATCGACCCCAGCGTGCCGACCATCCTCGTCACCAAGGATATCAACCTGCGCATCAAAGCCGATGCCCATGGGCTGGCGGCCGAGGATTACGAGACGGACCGGGTCAACATCTCGGAACTCTACACCGGCATGACGGAGAAGACGGTCTCGACCGAAGTCATGGCGAAGTTCCGGGCGAATGAGGAGCTGGAACTGGACGCTTCGATGCGCTACAGCCCCAGCGAATACTGCACCCTGATTGACGAGACCAATCCCAAGCGCACCGCCTTGACCAAGGTGGACGCGACCGGCAAGAAGCTGGTACCCATCATCGACGTCCGCGAAGGCGTTTGGGGTATCAAGCCGCGCAATCGCGAGCAGCACTTCGCCTTCGACGCCTTGCTGGATGACCGTATCAAGATCGTCACGCTCATGGGCAAGGCCGGCACCGGCAAGACGCTGATGGCGATGGCGGCAGGCTTGAAGCGCACCATCATGGATCGCGAGTTCCGCCGGGTGATCGTGGCCCGTCCCACCATCTCCATGGGCAAGGAGATCGGCTTCCTGCCCGGCACCTTGGAAGAGAAGCTAAATCCCTGGATGCAACCCATCCATGACGCGCTCGAACTCTTGAGCGACCTGAACATGGGCCACGAACACCGCCGTAGCGGTGACCTGATGCGCTCCGGCTCCATCGTGGTGGAAGCCTTGAGCTACATCCGCGGTCGCAGCATCGCCAACCAATTCATGATCATCGATGAAGCCCAGAACCTGACCCCGTTGGAGGTGAAGACCATCATCACCCGGGCAGGCGAAGGCACTAAGATCATCCTCACGGGCGATCCTTACCAGATCGACAACCCGTATGTGGACTCTGCCTCCAACGGCTTCAACTATATCGTCAGCCGGTTCCGTCCGCATGCCATTGCGGCGCATGTAGAACTGCAAAAAGGCGAACGCTCGGAGCTGGCCGAACTGGCCGCGAACATCCTCTAGTCTCCTACCAAGACATACGGAGAAGCGCACGCAAACTTGCGCTGATAAAGGCCAAGATTCGGTTGGCGACTGCTCCTTACCGGTGCCATGGTTGATTTGCTGGCTCTGCTGGATGAGTTCTTGATGAAGCTCACCAGTCGGGGTTGATCAGCAGAATCGACACATGGAACCGCAGCAATCTCGTGGGGAGAAGAAACCGGCCACCCGGTCGCCGGAATCAACGGCGAACCGGTTGTTGTTGATTTACCTGCTCATCGGTTTTGTCTGGATACTGCTCAGTGACTACGCCGTCCATATCTCAACCGGCACCGACTTGGGCGAGCATGACTATCTGGCTACCTTCAAGGGGTTAGCCTTTGTCCTGATCACCGGGTGGGTGATGTTCAAGTGGCTGCTGCAGCGGGAATTGATCCAGAAAGAAAAGGCTCATGAGGAGTTGAGATTCATCAAACTGCTGAATGAGCTTTCCAACGATCCGGTCTATGTCCTGGATCCGGCGGATGATTTCCGATTGATCCATGTGAATGAGGCGGCGGTGAGACATTTCGGTCACAGCCGCGAGAAACTCCTCACCATGCGCGTTCGCGACTGGGACCCGGCTTACGCCAGTAAGAAGGCCGTGAGCAACTGGCAGAAGCTGCGGGAGACACGTTTCGCCGTGTTCGAGAGCGAACATCATTTGGCTGATGGTCGTGTGGTGCCGGTGGAGATCTCGGCGAATTACATCAAATATCAAGGTAAGGAATACGCCGGCGGGTACTTCCGGGACATATCCGAACGGAAAAAAGCAGAAAAACAATTACGTGATTCCGAGGAGAGATACCACCTGGCACTGCACGGCGCTGGCTTGGGTACCTGGGATTGGAACATTCAGACCGGAAAAACCATTTTCAACCGGCGCTGGGCAGAGATGCTGGGCTACCGCCTGGAAGATCTGGAACCGGATGTCAAAAGCTGGGAAA
>CAZRGY010000281.1:0-6070 GCA_964599715.1 uncultured Verrucomicrobiota bacterium
GCACCGACTCTTTCGCAAACGCATCCAGATTCGGCGTCTTCGCATACTCATCCCCGTAACAGCCCAGCAACGGGCTCGTATCTTCACAAGTGATCCACAGGATGTTCGGCCGCTCGGCCGCTCGGGCGCATAACCCCCATGCCAGACAGCCAATGAACAAGCTGATGATGATCGCTAACCTTGAAGAAAACAGCCGCGCTTTCAAATAAGCCGAGGTAAGATGGCCGGATTTAGACGCTGGTTTCACATCGCCAAAGTAACCATTCGCAAAGAAAAGTGAAACAGCATCTTGGGTAAACCTTTCTGGATTCACTTGCCTCCCTGGAGGCTTTTTTTGACCGCTGCCGCTTCATCAGGTTCCAGTTTGCCATTTTTATTGAGGTCAAACCTTAGCAAACTGGGCGGTAATGTGGGGGTCTTACGGAGCTTTTGATAATCGAACTCCGGCTCATGCAACCAGCAAAATTCATCCACATCCAGCTTGCGGTCTTTGTTCTTGTCCGCGATTTGGAACAGATCGGTCGGATGCAGTGTCCCGATCCCGTTGCCTTTCTTGAGGAAAAGATAGTTGTGCATGTCGGGCAGTTCATTTTTATCAATGCCACCATCCTTGTTACGATCGTACACCGCAATGAAAGCCAAGGCCTCTTTTCTTCTTTCTCCAGCGAGGTACTCCGGGGCTTTGCGGTAAGCCTCCAGCTCTTCCGGATCCAGCATGCCATTCTTGTCTTTATCGTATTTGGCATACAAAGGATCGGAGTTGCGGGCAGGCAGTTTTTGACTCGCCACGTTCTCGTCGATCCACGCTTCGAGATCAGCCCGCGGAATAAACCAGAAGCCGGTGAAGTGCTCCCTGGATTCATTTTCTTGCTTTACCAATATCACCAAGCCATCACGGCTGGCGAACATCAATGGGCGTTGGAACACGTCGAACCGGCCCAGACCGGGCGGTAATAGCAAAGGGATCTCCACCGGAAGCAGCCAACGGTCATCATAGCACCATAGCGTAGCATCCCGCCCGACTACATTCTCGAGCTTCCGCATGCTTTGATCACCCGTTTCTTTCCAGGAGACCGGAGGAAACAGAAGCCAGAGATGTCGGCCATCAAAACTAACAGTGGATAACGAACCTCGCATAGCTCCCGGGTCGCCCCGAGTCACAGGAAACTGCGGCGGCAGCCTCCACCAGGCAGACTCTTCAGACATTCCGTTCAGCAAAGTTTTTACTGTGAAGTCCGTGGATAATGAAACGATATGGTATCGGTCTCCATCGCTACCACCTGGCCAGTGCTCACCGGCGGCCAGCAAGGTGCCCTCATTTTTCTTCATTTCGCCAAGTTGCCACTTCATGGTTTTCAGATCCAAGATCCCAGTCGAATAGGCTCCTATCACGGAAAAGAGGAATTTTGCGCTATTGTCATCGCCTTCTAAGTGTTTAGGAAACAGTCCCCAAGCACGGTTATCCAAGGCGTTATCTGGTGATCTTCTTCTCTGGCTGGCCAAAATCGTGAGCTTGCCCGTCTCGTTATTGACGTGCAGCAAACGATCTCCGGCTCCAAGAAAGACGCCACTGCTGCGGGCTGTCACATTGATCACACTGTCGTTGGGCAGCAGGACTGCGAAATCCTTGGCCTCATGATTGCGCACATTTATCTTTCGGAGTTTGTTAGGACCCAAAACCACATAAACATGGGCTCCATAGACATCGAACAAACTGCCATTATTATGATTGATATCGAAGATCCTGGTATTCAGCAGGGCGTCATTGTCGAAATTGCCTGAAAATGTGGCCGCTGTCTCCAGTGTGCCCAAGTCAAGCGAACGGACTATCCAGCGAGGGGGCGGATGTGGGTGATACGATCGCTGTCCGGTATCTCGGAGAAATAGCCAGAGTCTCCCATCATATATTTTTACGGTGTGAAGGCGTAACGCATCTTCTTCAAATTCTTTGATAACCAGAGCCAGAGACCAATGTCTGGTTGCGGTAAGGGCATTGGTAATTGGATAGGTTTGGGCCCAAGTGCAAGGGGTCACAGCAGGCCAGAAGAGCGAACCCAGAAGGGCATAAATGACTAGCCTGACCCAAGCGAAAGCACTTGTGCTGTGCGCTCTCGCAAATTCATTACCGCGCGGCGAAATTGACGGATGTGTCTTAGATTTTTGATCCACTATGATAGCCGATTTTCTTTTGTAAGCCTTATACCAACCACTCAGATCACAATACTTTCGTGTAAACGCATATCTGCCCCCAGATTCACCGCCCATTGATGACACCGCAAGTGCTGGCGGATAGCCGTTCGAAAACTTGATTACAAAACCATAATTGTCATCAGTCATTGCTCATGGCTTGGCCTTTCGTTTCAAGGCCAATCCCAGCTTGAACTCGACTACCCGGTGCAGTTTTGGATTGTCGGGCATACGTCGCTTGTAGCGCTGCCATAATGGCACCACGGCTTCGGCCTCCTCAGGACTCAATATCCGGGCACCCAAAAAGAATTTCCCCAGTATGTCCTCATCTTCCTTCTGAGCAGTTCGCAGGTACTCCAGCAAATCATCCACTGTAGTCGCCGTTTTTTGCAACCTGTCTTCCAGTATTCCCAGCTGCATAGGATGAGCTTTTGATTTGCCTCTATTGTTTTGCAAAAGCTCCAGCAACACGCGTGACTCCTCCCGTGTGAACACCGGATTGCGCCCGGCGTGATTAAGTTCGGCATCGAAAGCATCCCCGTTTTCCAGTGCCAGCTTCAGCTTTTGGTAGATCCGGATATGATTCTGCTGTTGCGAGTTGGCTTCGTTCTCCGTTGCCATTCGCGCAGCTTCAATCCGGCTGACCGCAGTCTGCACCTGTGTTTTCAAAAGTTCATCCACGAGCCTTGCAGCCGCGGGAACTCTTGACTTGTACGCTTCGAAGAGCGGCCGGAGCTGAACCGCCTCATTCTCGTTAAAAACCTTCCCTCGCACCAAGGCAGGCAGCGCGGTATAATCGCCAGCCCCAGCTTGCAACAGCCATTGCCGCAACTCATCAAAATTGCATACCGACTTATTCTCCACCTTTGCTACCGTAGATTTGACCGAGTCACCCTTCGGGAAGCGCTGCTGATAGTCATAAAGCAGTGGCAGCAAAACCCTCGCCCGCACGGGTGTGATTTCAAATCCAAATGCTCCAAAACCCGTTTCCAAGGCACTGAACCGGCTGGCCTCATGAGTGCTTGCTGTTTGCAAGTAATGCTTGAATCGGCCAAATTTGCGGGCCTCTTGTTCCCTCCGCAGGGTTTCTTTTACCGGCATCTTCCAACCACTGCACTTTCGTGCGATCAACTCTTCCAAAGCATCGATTAAATCCACCCCAAGTTGCGTGGTGTACTCTTCATTTGCGCCATTCCAAACCAGCCCAAGCGCAGCCCCCACCTGCTGATAAAGGGCTGCTTGCATCTCCTCAGTAGCGGGGTTGCCGGTTCCCGACATACTGCCTCGTCCATCCGCACTCTCACCCGCGATTTGATCACGCAAGCGCAAGAGCTGACCTTCACACCGCAGTCGTAAATCGTCCGAACGGCACAGTTCATCAACCATTTGTGCCCAGACTTTGCGGATTTCCAATCGATCCTCGAATCGCCAAAAAATAAACCGGAAATCCGGATCGGTCAGGACCTGCCTCCGGCACAAAGGATACCGGTCAGACCATAGAAAATCGCGGTAAAAATTCGCTGCCTGTTTCCAAGCTGGAAACCAGAAAGAAGCGGACCGGAATTGCAGGTCATATAGTTGATTCCGGAGTTTTTGACTTAACGCCTTATCAAGCCCCGGGTTTCCCAGTTTGGCATCCAAATACTGGTTCAATTCTAAACAGAGGCGTTGTAACTCCTCCAAACTTTTTTCATTGCCTCTTTGGTCGCGCACAGAATAACGAAAATGCTCCAATAATCTGGAGTCGGTTTCCAAAACGGCCAGCCCTTGCTCTATCAAAGTGATATCCGAAAGCTCTGCCACTATGGACTGCAGACGTGTGCTCTCCTGGAAAATATTCGCGGCTTGAATGGCAAAGGCCAGCTGCTTCGGTTCGGGCCGGCCGGTCAGCACTCGCAGATTGTTATACCAAGTCCTCTGAAAATGGCTGTCAGCACCTTGCCGGTTGATTTCCAGTCGCAACCTGGCTGTTTGGGCATTTCTGCGGCCTAGAGCCCAGGCCGCATTGATCGCCTGTTGCGCTTGTTCGAAGAGCCCCCACCGTTCTGCCCATACCGACTCATCAAAAAACTTGTCTGCCTCAGCTTTCGCATCCCAAGCTGGCCAGTCGGCCCGTTTAAGAATGCTCTCGCTAACCCTGCTGGCCAATTTGTCCACGAAACCAGCTAGATTAGTTCGTGCGCCGCTCAACTCTATCGGCACCACAGCCCCGTCATTTGCTGATTTTAGACGGGCACTGACCGTTGTGTTCTTGGGATCAAAACCATCCTTATCAAGTGTTCCTTCCAACAAGAAACTGCCCGTCCAAAAGGGAGCTTCATCTACACCCTTGAGGGTCTTCTCCCAGGTCAATTGGCTCATTCGCTGCCGTTCCAGCACAAAGAATTCGCGCTGTTGGGCCAGCCGGCTGACGGTCAGGGTAGTCAGTTGCCGTTCTAAGTCCCGGTTGGCCGGAGAATCCAGCGAGGCTCGAAAATTCAGGATCGAGATCGGCACCGCTGCTGAGCGCGGCACTTTCAGCTTGGGAAGCAATGGCGTATGGCTTTGCACCATATACTCACTCCACCCCTCGATATCTTTAACCGGCAAGGAAAAGCCTTTGATATCCAGCACCACTCCAGGACTCACCGCCACCAGGCGTGTCGCCAACACGCTATTCGTGCCCGATTTGGCGGTTTCCAGAATGATCAGACCATCAGCCCCCAACAATTGCCCCAACTTGACGAAATCTTTTTGATTTCCCCCCGTGAGTGCCTGTTCGGACAAAACTTTTTCGAGGTCGGCCCGCTCGAGCAATGTGACTCCGCCCTTCAAACTCCACTGCACTGTCAGCACATCCGCTAGATTTTTCACCTCGGGCGATTCGGCTATAACCGCCAATTTCGGCAGCTCAGCAGCCCCAACCACCAGTGCTGTGATTTGAATAATGGCAAGCAGCAGCCTCGAAATGCTCAGTTTGATTTTTAACTTCGTGCCGAACATGCCGTGTTAATTATCAGTGAAACCCATGATGGATTCAAAAGTGAATGTCCCGGGCTTAGCGGATGTAAGCTTGATCGCTCCTTGAAAGGGAAAAGCGGCCTCCTTGTCGCAAGCGAACCATAGCACATATTCCGCCCCTCCTTTTAACCCTAGTCCATACTGGGTGATGGTGATGTAGTCATCCCCATCCTTTCCCCAAGACACAAAGCGATCATAGATCGTTCCAAAGTAACTGATGTCCGGAAAATGACCTTCCGAAGCATCCATAAAAACACTACCCAATATCTCTCCATCCACGGCGGTATAAAACCACCGCATCGGCCGGTCATCCTTGGGAATAGCCATCACGCAAGCAAATGACCGGATTGGCCCGGGTGGAACCTTGAACCTCACCCCGTCAAACCCCGTCTTATGACGGTTTAGTTCCACCTTAAAGAAATGGTTCGTTTCACCCTCTCCTTCCACGACAGGCACCAGCGGGAAATACGGTGCCAACTTGCGCACGAGCACATTCAGTTTTTCCCGTCGCTCACTATCTTCTAAATTTTGAGACAGTTTTCGTGCGCTGGCGAGATCCGCCAGCACTTCTGCTGATGGCTTTGAAAGCTCCTGGGCCAACACGCAAGGCGAGATCGAAAGCATCAGCAATAACCCGCACAAGTAGCTCCTCATCGGCCACCACCGATTACCAAGCCCTGCAGCGCTTGGGCTTTGTCGGGATATTAAACACATAGTATCTTTCCAAATGAGACACCGCGGCTGAGGGATTCCTTTGAATTATTTCCATCCCATAACCAGCTTCCGTCAGGGGAAACACCCCTGCCTTAACCTCAACCTCACGGCAAGCGCCGCACCTTGATATCTTTGAAGTAAAACACACTGCCCGGATCATGCCCTTGCA
>CAZRGY010000282.1:0-6068 GCA_964599715.1 uncultured Verrucomicrobiota bacterium
TCCATCCGGCAAATTCGAACGTGTCATGACCGGTGGCGACGTTTTACACCCAGCGTTGGATTGCTCGACAGCCGCGAGCCGCGTAGCTTGCTGTTGTTTATGTTACGCTGGTTACCGCCGATATCCTGGATGGTCTTGATTTTCTTCGCCTCAACCGGGGCGGGGTCGGCGCAGAACACGTCGCGCATCATCGGGCCGCTCTTGCGGTGGATCTTCGGGGCGATCACGGATGAAACGGTCTGGCGGATACAGTTTTACATCCGCAAGACGGGGCATGCGGTGGGATATGGAATTCTGGCCATTCTTTGTTGGCGGGCACTGGCCAAGGCCCGGAGTTGGACCTTGCAGGAGTGGCAGACGCGGACGGCCTGGCAGGCATGGGGCATCGCCAGCCTCTACGCGGTGACCGATGAGTGGCACCAATCATTCAACCCCTCCCGGGGGGCTTCGGGCTGGGATGTCTTGCTGGACTCGATCGGGGCGGCGCTGGGGCTATTGTTGGTATGGGGTGTGTGCCGGTGGAGGTCGGGGAGAATCCGGAATCATGTAGGAGAATGAAGCAACACGGGAGCTAATAGCTTCATCAGGTTAACTTCAAAATTCAAACAAACGATTGACTGATTCAAACGTTTGTTTTAATCAGGTCGTGACAGTGAAGGAAAAAGTCATGGCCGAGAATCCCCAGATCAAAACGAAAACGCTCATCCTGGACGCCGCGGAGCGGTTGTTCGCGGAGCAAGGCATCGGGCATACCTCCCTGCGGCAGGTCATCGCGGAGGCGAAGGTGAACATCGCGGCGGTGCATTATCATTTCGGCTCGAAGGAGCAGCTTATCTTCGCGGTGCTGGAGCGTCGCATCATCCCGATCAACGAGGAGCGGTTCAAGATGTTGGATGCCATCGAGGCCGCGGCGGGTGAAGGACCTTTGCCTTTGGAACCAATCATCGAGGCGTTCATCCGGCCGCCCTTCCGATTGCGGAACGATCCAGCAGCGAACCATGGCAGCTTTGTGCGGGTGATGGGGCGGTGCATGAATGAACCGAACGAGACGGTTCAGGCAGCGTTCGGGCGGTTGTTCGGCGAGGTCATCAAGCGCTTCATGGCGGCGTATCTGCGGGCCCTGCCGGAGTTGCCGCCGGAAGAGATCATGTGGCGCGCGCATTTCGGGGCCGGGACGATGGCGCATGCGATGTGTGGCGGGGAGATGTTGAAGAAAGTGTCCCAAGGCCGGCTGGACATGGGTAATGGGGAAGCGGTCTTGCAACGGTTGGTGGCTTTCATCGCGGCGGGTATGCGCGCACCGGTGCCGGGTGCGGATGTGCCAGTGAAAACCAAGAAGGGGAAAAAGGCATGAGAACTTCCTGGCTGGCCGCCGTGGCCATCATCGGCACCTCGTGCGCGACGAAATCGCCGCCGCAGGCGAAGGTGCAACTGCCGGTGGAAGCGCCCGCCACGTGGCAGGCAGCCGAGACCGTCACGAACGCGCCGACCTCCCGTTGGTGGGAGAGTTTCAATAATACGAACCTCACCGCGCTGGTAGAAGAGGCGTGGCAGAACAACCGGAATCTGCGCGTGGCCGTATCGCGCTTGGAAGCTTCTTCGGTGGAAGCACGACTGGCGGGGGCGGATCGCATGCCGAAGGTGGATTTGGGCTTTGATGCGAACCGGCGGCAGCAGAATTTCATCGGGCTACCGATTCCAGGTGGTGGCGGCACGGTCTTGAAATCAAGGTCCACCAGCTTTGGATTGAACCTGAGTGCGAGTTGGGAAGCGGACTTGTGGGGTCGCGTGCGTGCGGGGCAATCCGCGGCGACGGCGGATTTCGAAGCGACTTCGGCGGAGGTGGCAGGTGCAGAGCTTTCACTCGCGGCACAAACGGTGAAGGCATGGCTGGGCGCGGCGGAAGCGAAGCAGCAGCTCGATCTCGCGATGCAGACGGCGACGAGTTATCGCACGACGGCAGAACAGGTGCGCACGCGGTATGAGCAAGGGTTGCGGTCGCCGCTGGATCTGCGGCAGGCACTCGCGAGTGCGGCGTCCGCTGAAGCGCAACGTGAAGAACGCAAGGTGCAGTTCGAGCGCGCGGTGCGGCGGCTGGAGGTTTTGCTGGGACGTTATCCGAGTGGGAAGCTGGAGGCAGATTACCGGTTGCCGAGCTTGCCGGGAGCAGTGCCAGCAGGAGTGCCGGCGGAGATCGTCTCGCGCCGTCCGGATCTGGCGGCGGCAGAAAGGCGCATCGCGGCGGCGGGTGAGCGCGTGAAGCAATCCAAGGCGGCGCTGTATCCGCGCATCAGCCTGACGGCGAGTGGCGGCACTTCGACGCGTGACCTGGAAGACCTGCTCACGCGGAACTTCAACGTGTGGTCCATCGCCGCGAACGCGGTGCAACCGCTCTTCGAAGGCGGCAAGCTGCGTGCGAACGTGGAATTGAACAAGGTGCGCGAGCACACGGCGCAACTGGAATTTGTGGACACAGCTTTGAACGCGTTCGGTGAAGTAGAGAACGCCTTGGTGGGCGAGAAGCTGTGGAGCGAACGCGAAGCAAGTTTGCGGGAGGCGAAAGCGCAATCCGCGGCGGCGTTGCGTCTGGCGGAGGAGCGTTATTTCCAAGGGTTGGAGACCTTTACGACGGTGCTGGATTCGCAGCGGCGTTTGTTCGAGGCGGAGAGCCAGTTGCTGGCGCTACAACGTCAACGGCTGGACAACCGGGTGGACTTGCATGTGGCGTTGGGCGGGGGCTTTGAACATGTGGTGGAAGTGAAGGCCAAGGCTGAGACGGCGAAGACGAACTGATTTTTTAAGGACTGAAGATGAAACGAGCGTTGATGATAATTATGCCGCTGCTGGTGTTGATCGGCAGCATCGTGGCGGCGGGCGTGATGATCGCGAGCCGCAAGCCGGTGGAGACAAAGCCAGTCGTGCCGTTGCCGCCGCTGGTGAAGGTGCAGGCAGTGATGCAGCGTGATCATCAGTTCATCGTGAAAGCACAGGGCACAGTGGCACCGCGTTCCGAGATCACGCTGGCGAGTGAAGTGAGCGGGCGTATCACGAAGGTGAGCCCGGCGTTCGCGAATGGCGGCTTCTTTGAAGCGGGCGAAGTGCTGGTGAGCATCGAGGCCAAGGATTACGAGCTCATGCTCACCCAAGCCCGCGCGCGGCTGGCGGAAGCTAAAACACGACTCACCCGTGAGCAGGCAGAATCTGCCGTGGCCCGCAAGGAGTGGCTCGCGCTGGGCAAGAAGATCGAAGAGGCGAATCCGCTGGTGTTGCGCTTGCCGCAGATCGCAGAGATCGAGGCGGCCGTCTCATCGGCGCAAGCTTCCGTGGAACAGGCCGAGCGGGATCTGCAACGGTGCGAGATCAAGGCGCCTTTCGCAGGGCGCGTCTGGGAAAAGAAAGTGGATGCCGGCCAGTATGTGGCCAAGGGCGCGATGCTCGCGCGGTTGTATGCGGTGGATTACGCCGAGATCAAACTGCCGTTGCCCACGGATGACCTGGCGTTCATCGATGTGCCGTATGCGTTCCGAGGTGAAAAGGAAACGGGGCCTCAGCCCACGGTGAAGCTCATCGCGGACATCGCCGGACAGTCGCAAGAGTGGGCTGGCAAGCTCATCCGCACGGAAGGGGAGATAGATATGCGCACACGCATGTTGCCCACAGTGGCCCGCGTGGAGAACCCTTATGGCCGGGGCGACAAGGAATCGCGTCCTCCGCTGTCCATCGGGATGTTCGTGCAGGCGGAGATCAAGGGGAAGATGGTGAAGGGCGTGTATGTCATCCCGCGGCTCGCGTATCGCGGGAACAATGAAGTGATGGTGGTGGACAAGGAGAGCAAGCTGCGCTTCCGCAACATCCAGATCTTGCGCTTGGAAGCGGACAACGTCATCGCCAAGAGCGGACTCGAAGCGGGTGATCGCGTCTGCGTCTCACCGCTGGATGCGCCGGTGGATGGGATGACCGTGCGCCTTGATGATGAGGTGAAACAGAAAGGGGCGCTATGAAAGATGGAGTCATAGCGTGGTTCGCGCGCAATGGGGTGGCGGCCAATCTGCTGGTGATCGTGTTGGTCTTTGCGGGCATCTTCACCGTCAGTTCCATCAAGAAGGAAGTCTTCCCGGAATTCTCGGCGGATCGCATCACGGTCTCCATGCTGTATCGCGGGGCCTCACCGGAAGAGGTGGAGGAAGCGGTCTGCGTGCGCATCGAGGAAGCGGTTTACGGCATCGACGGCATCAAGCGCATCCGCTCCACGGCGGCGGAAGGCGTAGGGGTGGTGACGGTAGAGCTGCTGCCAGGTGCGGATGCGCGCAAGGCATTGGATGACATCAAGTCCCGCGTGGATGCCATCGACACGTTCCCGGAGCAGACGGAGAAGGCGGTCATCCAGGAAGTGGTGATGAAGACGCAGGTCATCAACGTGGCCATCTCGGGCAACGCGGATGAAACGACCATCAAGCACCTGGGCGAGCGGGCGCGGGATGAACTTTCGGCGTTGCCGGGCATCACCCAAGTGCAGCTCGTGGTGGCGCGGCCGTATGAGATCTCCATCGAAGTCTCGGAAGCGGCCTTGCGGCGGTATGGTTTGACCTTTGATGAAGTGGCACGGGCCGTGCGGAAGTCCTCGCTCGATCTCCCAGGCGGATCGGTGAAGACAGATGGCGGCGAGTATCTGTTGCGGGTGAAGGGGCAGGCGTATCACGCGCCGGAGTTCGAGAAGCTGCCGTTGCGTACGCTGGTGGATGGCTCACGCGTTTTGGTGGGCGATGTGGCGAAGGTCATCGACGGGTTTGAAGATGCGGATCAATCGGCGAAGTTCAATGGTGAGCCCGCAGTGGTGGTGCAGGTCTTTCGCGTGGGCGATCAGGATGCGCTGGCCATCTCCGAGATCGTGCGCAAGTACGCCAGTGAAGCGCAGGCGCGGATGCCGGCGGGCATCAAGCTCACAGCCTATCAGGATTACTCGGAGTATCTGCGCAGCCGTATCGAGCTGCTCACGCGCAATGCGAAGATCGGTTTCGTGCTGGTGTTCATCGTGCTGGCGCTTTTCCTGCGGTTCCGGCTGGCGTTCTGGGTGAGCCTCGGTATCCCCATCGCGTTCCTCGGCACGCTCTGGCTGATGCCCACGTTGGGCATCTCCATCAACATGCTCTCGTTGTTCGCGTTCCTTATCGTGCTGGGTATCGTGGTGGATGACGCCATCGTGGTGAGCGAGAACATCTATACCCATGTGCAGGAAGGGAAGGATGGTCTGACCGCCGCCATCGATGGAGCGAAAGAAGTCGCGGTGCCGGTGGTCTTTTCCGTGCTGACCTCAGTGGCGGCCTTCGCACCGATGGGCATGGTGGAGGGCAATACGGGAAAGGTGCTGAAGGCCATCCCCTTCATCGTCATCCCCACACTCTTGTTCTCGCTGCTGGAATCCATGTTGGTGCTGCCGAACCATCTGAGCGGTTTGAAGAAGGAAGTACGCGATCCGAAGCGTCGCTTCCATCCTTTCAAGTGGATCCAGCATTCGTTCACAGACGGATTGGACTGGATCATCCAGCGCCTCTACCGCCCACTGCTGGACCGGGCCCTCATCTGGCGCTACACGACGCTGGCGATCGGGTTCGCGATCCTGCTTCTCTGTGTGGGGTTGGTTGGTGCGGGGTGGTTGAAGTTCCAATTCTTCCCCCCCGTAGAGGGTGACGATGTGGCGGCGTTCATCACGATGCCGGAAGGCACGCCGCCGGAAGTGGTGCGGGTATCGGTGGAGCAGATCGAGAGGGCGGCGCTGCAAGTGCGCCAAGAGATCGACGGCAAGTTCGCCAAAGACGGCGAGAGCATGGTGCGGCATATGCTGGCCTCGGTCGGCGATCAGCCTTTCCGCACTGCGGTGAGCAAGAACGGCGGCAGGGCGGGCGAGAGTTTTGCGAAGGAAAATGTGGGCGAGGTGCACATGCAACTCCAGCCCTCGGAGACGCGCAGTGGCATCACGGCGGCGGAGATCGTGAAGCGCTGGCGCGAATTGACTGGGCCGATCCCGGGCGCGGTGGAGCTGACGTTCACTTCATCCTTGTTCTCCTCGG
>CAZRGY010000283.1:0-6068 GCA_964599715.1 uncultured Verrucomicrobiota bacterium
GTCATCCAGATACTGTGCCGCCGCACGAAGAACAACCCGGTGCTGCTGGGTGAAGCGGGCGTGGGCAAGACCGCCATCGTGGAAGGTCTCGCGCAAGAGATCGCCCGGGGCAATGTGCCGGAGTTGTTGCGCGAGAAGCGCGTCATCACGCTGGACCTGGCGTTGATGGTCGCAGGCACGAAGTATCGTGGGCAATTTGAGGAACGCATCAAGGCGGTGATGGACGAGATCCGTCGCGCCAAGAACATCATTCTCTTCATCGACGAGTTGCACACTATCGTGGGTGCGGGCTCGGCCGAGGGGACGATGGATGCCTCCAATATCATCAAGCCGGCACTTAGCCGCGGCGAGATGCAGTGCATCGGCGCCACGACGCTGAACGAGTATCGCAAATACATCGAGAAGGATGCCGCGCTCGAACGTCGTTTCCAGACGGTGAAGGTGGAAGCGCCTTCCATCGAGGAAGCGATCCTGATCTTGAAGGGCCTGCGTCCGAAGTACGAAGAGCATCACAAAGCGGAGTTCACGGATGATTCGGTGGAAGCAGCGGTGAAGCTCTCTGAGCGCTACATCTCGGGCCGGTTCCTGCCAGACAAGGCCATCGACCTGATGGACGAGGCGGGTGCGCGGGCACGCATCGGTGCGATGACCCGTCCGCCAGATGTGAAGTCCATCGAGGACGAGATCGAAGAGATCAAGGTCAGCAAGGAACGCGCGATCCGCGAACAGGATTTCGAAGGTGCGGCCTCCATGCGTGACAAAGAGAAGCACGCGAAGGAGAAGCTTGAGAACATTCTGGCCGAGTGGAAGACCAAGCGCGACGAGAAGCGCGTGGTGGTCGATGAAGACGACATCTTGAACGTGGTGGCCAAGTGGACGGGCATCCCGCTCAAGCGCATGGAACAGAACGAGGCGGCACGCTTGCTGAACCTCGAGAACGAATTGGCCCAGGTGGTCATCGGCCAGCGTGAAGCGGTGACGGCATTGTGCAAAGCCTTGCGCCGTTCACGGGCAGACTTGAAGGACCCGAAACGTCCGATCGGCACGTTCGCTTTGCTTGGACCTACGGGTGTCGGCAAGACATTGCTGGCGAAATCGCTGGCCGAGATGATGTTTGGCGATTCGAAGTCGCTCATCCAACTCGACATGAGCGAGTATATGGAGAAGTTCACGGTGTCGCGCCTTATCGGTTCGCCGCCGGGCTATGTCGGCTTCGACCAGGGCGGCCAACTCACTGAGCAGGTCCGTCGCAAGCCATATTCCGTGGTGCTGTTCGACGAGATCGAGAAGGCGCATCCGGATGTGATGAACATGCTGTTGCAGATCTTGGAAGAAGGCAAATTGACAGACAGCATGGGACGCGTGGTGGATTTCCGGAATGCCATCATCCTGCTCACATCCAACGTGGGTGCGGAAACAATCAAGAAGCAGACGAGCATGGGTTTCGCGGTCAGCACGGATGAGAGCACCTACGAGCGCATGCGCGAGAAGATCGTTGAGGAATCCAAGCGCGCGTTCCGTCCGGAATTCCTGAACCGTTTGGACGACATCATCGTGTTCCGTCAGTTGACCAAGCCGGATCTCGTGGAGATCTTGAGCCTCGAGGTGCAGAAGGTGATGGAGCGCCTGAAGCACCGGAACATGAAGCTGGAACTCGACGACTTGGCGAAGGATTTTCTGGCCGAGAAGGGCTTCGACCCGACTTACGGTGCCCGGCCGATGCGCCGCGCCGTGGAGCGGTTCCTCGAGGATCCGCTGGCCGAAGAGATCCTCAAGGGCAATCTGACCGGCACGGAGCCGGTGCTGGTGAGCGTGAAGGACGGTGGATTGGTGTTCAGCCAGAAGGCCGCCGCCGAAGGCGCACTTTCGAGTTGAACCACCAGCATGAATCCATAACACGCAAACGCCATCCGGACGCCGGATGGCGGCTTGCATTTTAGGGGGACGTACGTGGGCGCGTCTGGTAACTTAAAGCAAACATGGAGAATCGTACGGGGTTCGAATACTGGATACGCGGGCTGGGCCGGTTGACGATGCTGCTGATGGAGGTGGTGAAATCCCTCTTCTCGCAGCGGTTCAATTGGGACGGGTTCCTGCAGCAGCTGCATTTCATCGGGGTGAAATCGCAGTCGGTCGTGCTGATCACTGGAGCCTTCACCGGCATGGTCTTGTGTGCACAGACCTATTTTCAATTCCATAAGGTGCACATCGACTCGGCTACGCTGGCCGTGGTGAGCGTCTCCATGTGCAGCGAGCTGGGGCCGGTACTGACGGCTTTGATGGTCGCCGGTCGGGTCGGGGCATCCATGGCCGCCGAGTTGGGCACGATGAAGGTGACCGAACAGATCGATGCCTTGCGCACGCTGGCCACGCACCCGGTGGATTACCTGGTAGTGCCGCGCATCCTCGCGACCTTGGTGGCGGTGCCGCTCCTGACGATCGAGGCCATCAGCATCGGCATCGCCGCGGCCTACGCGGTGGGAGTGGGACTGTTGGGTATTGATGCGGCGTATTCGTGGGCATTCGTCATAAAGTATACGGATGCGCATGAAGTTTATTCCGGCATGATCAAGGCCTTCCTGTTCGGACTGAGCATTGCCTTGATTGGTTGCTACAAAGGTTTGTCCTGTGAAGGCGGTGCGGAGGGCGTGGGCAAGGCCACCACGGAAGCGGTAGTCTATGCTTCGATCACCGTGCTGATGAGCAATTTCTTCCTGACGCTGCTCCTGTCGAGGCTTTTTGGCTCATGATCGAGGCGCAACATCTCAGCAAGAAGTTCGGCACCAACGTAGTGCTGGATGATGTCAGCTTCAAAGTGCCTGAGGGCCAGCGGCTGGTGGTGATCGGCCGCAGTGGTTCGGGCAAGAGCGTTTTGCTGAAACATCTGGTGGGCCTGATGGAACCGGACAAGGGGGAGGTGCTGGTCAATGGCGAGAAACTCACCGGATTGAACGAACGGGAATTGCTTCGGGTGCGCGGCAGGTTTGGTATGCTGTTCCAGAGTGCCGCGTTGTTCGACTCCCTGAGCGTGGCGGAGAATGTGGGGTTCGTGCTCCAGCGCGAACGGAAATTGTCACCCAAGGAGATCGCGGATCGCGTGGCGGAGGCTTTGGAAATGGTGGAACTCGGCGGCACGCAAGACAAACGTCCTTCGGATCTTTCGGGCGGCATGCGCAAGCGGGTGGGGCTGGCCCGAACAATCATTTATCATCCTGAGATCATCCTGTATGATGAGCCGACCACCGGGTTGGACCCGGTCGTTTCGGACAGCATAGACAAGCTGGTGCTGCGGGTGAATGAAAAGCTCAAGGCGACCACTATTGTGGTCACGCACGATATGCGCTCCGTGCGCACGATCGCGCAACGGGTTATCATGCTGTACCATGGCAAGGTTTATGCGGACACTACGCCCGAGGAGCTTTTTGCCTCGGAAGACCCGGTGATTTACAAGTTCGTCAACGGCATCTCGGATGCGAAGAAAGAAGATTTTTAAAAATGAGCAAAGCGAAACTGGAATTCAAGATAGGCATGTTTGTATTGCTCGGCCTGGTGCTGCTGGGGGTGTTGTTGGTGAACTTCAGCAAAGGCGCCAGCGTGTTCGCACCGACCTATGATCTCCGCCTGCGGACTTCTAACATCGGCGGTCTGATCCCCGGTGCCAAGGTGGTGCTGGCCGGGGTGCCCATCGGTTCCGTGGCCGAATTGCAACTGGACCCCAGCGGCCGGACGGTCGTCGCGGTGCTTCGTATATACAAACGTTATCAGATCCATGGCGATGCCTCGTTCTTCATCGAACAAGCCGGTTTCTTAGGGGATCAATATGTATTTGTCCGGGCGGAGGAGAATAAGCTGCCTCCGCTAACGGATGGGACTGAAGTAGCCTGTCAGGAGCCGTTCAATATCCAAGAGGCTGCGCGTTCCGCCCAAGGGCTCATCCAGCGGGTGGATACCATGGTGGAGCAGGTCACCGCTGCTGTGGATAGGGTGGATAAGACACTGCTGGCCGATGCTACCTTGAACAACCTGACCATGACCATCACGAATCTGCGCACGGTTTCCGAGAAGACCATGTCAGTGGTCTCGCGGATCGAGTTGCTGGTGGAGACCAATTCTCCCACTTTGACCCGGTCCGTGGACAATTTCGCCGATTTCAGCGAGAAGCTATCGACCATCACGAATCTGGTGCAATTCTCCGAACGGCTCAACAAGGTGGCGGATGAGTTGCAACTGACTATCAAGGAAAACCGCGGGGACATCCGTGGAGCGGTCAAGAACGTGGAAGAAGCCACGGCTTCGGCCAAAACCATCCTTTCAAATATCGAGTCTGGTAAAGGACTGGCGGGAAGTCTCTTACAGGATGAACAGTTGCAGGTCCAGTTCGGTCAGATAGTTACAAACGTCTCCATTTTGAGCAGTAACCTTAGCCGATTTGGCTTGTTGTATAAGCCCAAGGTGAACAAGAGTACGCAAAACAAGCCCTCGGACGCGGTGAAGAATGTCTATCCGAAGGCCGGTAAACACTAACGCATGTCCATCTGGGTAATCAGAGTTTTGTTCCTCAGCATGTGTATGCTGGCGGGATACGCCATCAGTCAGGTGAGACCTGAACTGGTGGAGAACGGTCAATTGGGCATCATCATCGGGTTTGGTTTTGGCGGCATGCTCGTCGCCTTGGATGAGATGCTGAAGGGGTTTTCCCTGCGGGCATTCTCCTCGGCTACCTTTGGGCTTTTGCTAGGCACGTTGATCGCCTGGATGGTGGATCACTCCGGCCTTTTCATCCATGTGGAAGAGGAGACCACCCGCTGGCTGATACGGCTCTGTCTGTTTGTCGGCTTCAGCTACATCGGCATGGTGCTGGCGATGCGGAGTAACAAGGAAGATTTCTCACTGATCATCCCCTATGTGCGCTTCGCTTCACAGAACAAGCCGGATAATCTGTTGCTGCTGGATACCAGCGTGATCGTGGATGGGCGGATCGCGGACATCATCGAGTCCAATTTTCTGGAAGGTGTGGTGGTGGTGCCGCGCTTTGTTTTGCGGGAGTTGCATCAGTTGGCCGATTCGGCGGACCCGATCAAACGCAGCCGTGGCAAGCGCGGTCTTGAAACTTTGAGCCGCATCCAGCGCAATTCGAAGAATGAGGTGAAGATCCACGAAGGTGATTTTCCAGATGACAACGAGGTGGACTCCAAGCTGGTGAAGCTGGCCAAAGCAACGGATGCGAAGCTGTTCACCAATGATTTCAACCTCGGCAAAATCGCTGAGTTGCAATCGGTCAAACACCTGAACCTGAACGATCTTTCGTTGGCCATGAAGCCGGTCATCCTGCCGGGTGAGATGATGAGCCTGAAGGTGGTGCGTGAAGGCAAAGACAAAGGACAAGGTGTGGGTTTCTTGCCTGATGGCACCATGGTGGTGGTCAATAACGGGCAAGCACACGTCGGGTCGAAAGTGGAAGTGCAGGTCTTGAATCTCCTCCAGACCGGGGCCGGGGTGATTGTCTTTACCGAGATCCGTAACGCCAACCCTCCGGGCGGAGAAGCTTAAAGCCATGTCCCTCGTCAAAGTCTATACCGCCTTCAACTCTGCTGATGCCCAGCTCGTCTGGTCACGGCTGGATGCGGCCGGCTTTCACGCGGAAGTGTTCAATGAAGTCGCCGCGTTGACCATGGATGGCTACGCACTGGCTGCGGGGGGGATATTGGTCAAGGTGCCTGAATCCGAGTTTGATGAGGCGCGTGCATTTTTAGATGCTCCGGTCACGGAATTGCCGGAGGATGATTCTCCTGTTTCATGAAGTCCTCCCAAGTTGCCCGTCTGCGCCGTTTACAGGCGCAATTACCCGCTGGTGAATTACGTCTCGATGAGGAGACGTGCAAAGCACATTCGGGTGACAACTGGTTCGCCACGGGGATGCCCGAAGCGGTGGCACTCTGCCGCAGTGCGGAATCGGTCAGCAAAGTGCTGGCCTTTGCCAACAAGCATAAGATACCCGTGACGCCACGTGGTGCGGGGGTGGGCTATGTCGGCGGTTGTGTGCCGAAGATGGGTGGCATCGCGCTTTC
>CAZRGY010000284.1:0-6022 GCA_964599715.1 uncultured Verrucomicrobiota bacterium
TGTACTGCCTGATTTTTGCACACCAACGAGAAGTCCTGCACCAGCGTGCCGTCCGCGCCCATCGCCTGGGCCCGCACCCCGGCTCCGCCCGCTTCCAAGTCGCTTTCCTGCACCGCCGGCACCAGCTTTTGCAGGGATTCACAGAAAAGCTTCTTGCTGAAAGACCGCTGGATTTCCTCCCAACACATGCTGGGATACTGCCCCATGAACTTCCATAACCCCTTGAAGGTCAGCGCATCCGCCAAATCCTCGATATTCACGTCCATCTTGCGATACCCCTCCCGCGCAAAGGCCAGCACCGCATTCGGCCCCGCCTCGATGCCCCCATGGATCAACCGCGTGAAATGCACCCCCAGAAAGGGAAACTTCGGGTCCGGCACCGGATAGATCAGGTGCTTCACCAGATGCTCCCGGTCCTTGCGCAGTTTGTAATACTCCCCCCGGAACGGCACGATCCGCACCTCGCGCTCCTCCCCCGCCAGTTCACACACCCGGTCTGAATGTAACCCGGCGCAATTCACCAGGAACTTGCTTTTGAACGTCCCCGCGGCGGTCAGCGCCACCCACTCGCCGCCTTGGAATCGCAGCATCTCCACCTTCGCCCCCGTCACCACTTCCCCGCCGCGTCGCGAGATCTCGTTCACCATCGCCGCGCACACCCCGGCATAATCCACGATCCCCTCTTCTGGCACGCGCAAAGCCGCCAGCCCGGCCACATTGGGTTCGATCTCCCGCATCTCCGCCGCGTTCAGCCAGCGCAAGCCCGCCAACCCGTTCTTCGTCCCTCGCACCTCCAGCTCCCGCAGCCGCTCCACCTCCGCCTCATCCGTCGCCACCACCAGCTTCCCGCAGATGTCGTGGTCGATGCCATGCTGCTGGCAAAACGCCGTCATCTCCCGGATGCCATTCACCGCCATGCGCGCCTTGATGGACCCCGGCTTGTAATACAACCCGCAATGCAGCACCCCGCTGTTATGCGTGCTCTGGTGTTGACCCACGCCGGATTCCTTCTCCAGCACACGCACCCGCTTGGCCGTGCCCGACTCCAAAAGCCGCAACGCCGTCCCCAGGCCCACCAGCCCGCCACCCACCACGATGATGTCCGTCAAATCACTCATAACCGATCGATGCCTCGCAGCATCCACGCTTAACGCCCCGCCGACAAGCTTCCCTATCGTACTCGTTCTCGTCCTCGCCCCTGAATCCGGTAGCATCCGAGGTGACGAGGCTCAGTCCTCCCACAAGTAGCGCAGGCCTCAGGCCTGCCGTCCGGGCAGTCCGTCCCGGCTGCCATCCCTTAAACCAACTCCCCTTGCTGAATCACCCTAAATGACGTATTTTCAAATCAAGAGCGAAACCCGAGTCCCAAAACATCAGCCCTACCAAGCCATAGCAATGATCTTAACTGACAACATTGCCGATCAGTTGGTTTGGGACGGAATTGGGGAAAGCAGATGACAACGCATGAGCGCTGTGACACGAATCATCTTGAGTTGGATTGCTGTTCTACTGGCAGCAGTTCTGATTGAAGTTGTCCATCATGGAGCATTCGGGGCACCGGAAGCCTTACTGCCTTTGTTCCTCGCCTACGTTTTCCGCTACGAGATACGACCCTGCATTCCTCGCAACGAAGAAGCTTATCGTGGCTGGCTGTTGATACCGGCAATTCTGGTGCTCTTGCATGTCATCATCTTTCCTTCGCCTCTGCTATTATGGGTAGCAGTTGCTGTTTTTGCACTATGGTGCATCTGGGACGATGGTTTGATCTACCGGCACCATCGTGAATCTAATCCGGCCTAAAGATGCAACCAACAGTACTGCTGGGAATGCTTGTTGCCGGAAAATACAACTTCGCCACTCGTGATGTCGAAAGCCGGGGAAAGGGTGAACTGTTCAGCTGTCACCACAACACGATGAAGGGATTTGAGTTCAGGCATCGCTGCCTCTAGTCCTTTAGCACTTGCGTCCCTTTCTTTTGCATGACCACAAGTTGATGGTTCGTCTGCCCGCTCGCCAGCTTAAGGTCTATCACCCGGTAAGTGCCCATCGGGTCTGCTGGCAGTTCGAAGAGATCATGTGTCACCTCGATAAAAGTGTAACCGCCTGGCATATCCGAGATCGTCACCATGCCTTTCCCGTTTGTCCGGCCTGCAAATCGTTGTTCTGCCAGCGCAGATTCTTCAAATACCGCCCCTGAGTCATCTCGCCCCATTTCTCTCGAACGGAACACGTTCCCCGGGAAGACTGTGGTTCCAATTGATGAATACAAGTTCTGATGAAACTGCACATGCGCCCCCTGCACCGGCTTGCCATCAGGTCCCACAATGGTGACGACACAGGCTGTTCCGCTCTCCATCTCTAGAGTGATCGCGACTTCTTCCCCGCTAATCAAGAACTCTTGGGGTATCGGCGCGGTAGCCGCCAAGTTTGCTTGATAAGCATTCGTTTGCGACCCACGCCTGGAGACGAATCCATTGCAAATACCAGCCATCTCCAGCTTCCCTGCTGGAAGTGCCGTGAACTCAAATGTTCCATCGGGAGCAACCTCCAACCAATCCCGCCAACTGAGTCCATTGTCGATGCGGGAAATCACATTCACACGTCCGCGTTCGACAGGTCGGGGCACATTATTAGATAACCGCCCAAACACCTTCACCCCGGCGTTCAAAACTAGCTCATGCCGATTTGTCAGTCCTGTTATCCCAAGATTGGTCCAGACTCCGCTGAAATACCCTTTGCCGTTTTCGGGCAGCCAAGCAACGAAGAACTTAAAATCTCTAGGATGCATCTGTGTGCAGCATAGTACGTCTTCGGCGCTTGCCCGCCACTTTGCACCTTGCATCCGTCGACGCTCTACCACTGGCAACAGTTCATCTGGTCTCACTGTATTCCCCTCCCAAACACCTCTCACCTCGATGATAGCCCCACGCCGGATCTCCACCTCACGCTCATCTTTTTTGGAAGACGAGTTTTCAAAGAGTTTGTGCCAGTGATACTTTAAGCGTGCCGCAAGGCCATAACTGCCTGGGGGTCGGTCATCAACTGTAAAGAAAGCGCCCGTAGGACAATAACCATCATGGCGCACATAATATCCCACCGTTTCAGTCTCGAATTCTTCCGCAGCAAAATTGGGGTATGCGAAGCGGACTAGCCCATCAGTATCGCTTACGTAAGGGCCCCTTGGTCCATGCCACTCTTCACGCCACAGGTAGTAGCCCCGATTTGACTTCGGCCTTACCGCATCCATCATCACCACCGCCCCTGCCACCGGTTTCCCCTGCTCATCCACGATCCTCATCACCCCCATCTGCGGAAGCGGATATTTCAATAGTAACACTGCCAGCCCAGCTATGACCATCAGATACACCAGCCGGATCCCCCACCGAAACCTCCGTGTCTGCCACCGTACTAATGGTGAATCTGGCAAAGCAATCGAATGCTTATTATTTTCGGGTTGTCCCATGGACAAAAACCTCTTTTCGATAAACTATTCTAGGAACGGAATAAATCTGGCCGCTTACGCGTCTTCCATCAACTGAATTTACGAACTGAATATGATCACGCTCATCTCTGGAACCAACCGGGCCGACAGTAACACACGCAAAGTCACCACCGAGATCGAGGGCTTCTACCGCGATCTCAAGGTGCCGACGCAGACGCTGGACCTCATCAACCTCCCGTCCGAGCTCTTCACCCCCACTGCCTACGGCGAGAAACCGGCCGCCTTCGCCCCCTTCAGCGAGGCCGTGCTCGCGGCTGACGGCCTTGTAGTCGTCACTCCGGAATACAACGGCAGCATGCCCGGCGTGCTCAAATACTTCATCGACATGCTGAAGTTCCCGGAATCCTTTGAGGAGCGCCCCGTCTGCTTCGTCGGCGTCGCCATGGGCATGTATGGTGCCCTGCGCCCCATCGAGCAACTCCAGCAGATCTTCGGTTACCGGAATGCCTTCCTCTACCCGAACCGCGTTTTCATCCCCGGCGTCCACAAACAGCTCGACGCCTCTGGCAAGCTCACCGACCCCGAACTCCGCACCCGCTGCGTGCAACAAGCCGAAGGTTTCGTCAGTTTCGTGGAGAAACTCAAAGGCAAAACCCTCCGCAGCTGAGCTGTGCTGTGCAGCCTAGTTGATCCATATAGGGCAAAGTTCTTTGTAGCTCGCAGCGAACGGATCCAACCGGCTGTTTGCGTGTCTAACTTGCGCCCTCGACCTGCCTTGGCTGGAATTTATAGCTCAGAAAAAGAGCTGTTGTTCCCAGCGGTAGGCCACCAAAGCATTCAGCTCGCGCACGTAAATCTCGTTACCCGTGACTGTCAGGTGCGCCCACATCTCTGCATCCCCGAGTTTGCGTGAATCCAACACATCAAATTTTTCGGGCGTTGCCCGTAGCAGGTAAAGCTTGCCCACTTGGTCCAGCGCCAGGATGCGCTCTCCATTGGTCACCAGACTCCAATACTTGCCGTAACCCGGACCCGTCATCCATTTCTCTTCCCCCGTGGCCAGATCCAGGCACATCGCGCGCTGATTTCGCAGATGATGATACGCATAACCGTTCACGATCACCGGCGTGGACATGTACCCCTGTGACTTGTTCGTCCACTTTTGCTTGAGGGTATAGGTGCTCTCCTTTTTGGAGACCTCGAAGAAGATCGTCTTTCCACCGTAAGCACTGGTGAAAATCCCGTCGCCGACCACGATGGGTGTCAGGATGTTCATCCCCCGAAAAGCTTCCACCGGTTGCGTCCACAAGACCGCCCCGGTCGCCAGTTCCAATCCGGCCAGCGTCGTCCGCGATTGCACCACCACTTGCCGCTCCCCACAAAGCTCAGCGATGATGGGCGAAGAGAAGGCACTGCCCCACATGCCACCCTCATCTTTCAAGCTCCGCCAAAGCACCTTGCCGGTCTGTTTGTCGAGCTTTGCCACCGAAGCACCCGCTTGCACATAGACCGCATCGCCATCGACCAAGGGTGAACACACAAACCCGAACGAGGGCAACGGTGTCTTAAACTCCTTCATGAAGTCCATGCGCCACTTTTCTTTACCAGTCTCGACATCCAAGGCGACGAGCAGGTCCTTCATTCCTGCCACATACAAGGTCGCTCCGTCACATGCCGGCGTGCTCCGTATCCAATCCCCATTGGACCTGGCGAAAAAGGGCACCGAGATGGACCCCTCCCACTTTGCCGTCCACAACTCTTTCCCCGATTTGCGGTCAAACGCGTGGACCACCTCAAACTTCTTATCCTTGGTTTCAGTGGTGAAAACCTTGTCCTTGGTGACGATGGTTCCGGAGTAGCTCGGTCCCAATGGCACTCGCCATGTTTCCTGCAAGTGCTCTCCTCCCAATTTGTCCGGCCATTTAGGATCGACCACCGTCCCATCACGCGCCGGCCCGCGCCACTGCATCCAGGTGGCTGGCGCTTCCGCTGCCGGGAGGGTTAACGGCAATAATAAAGCCAAAGCCATAGCGACTTTGGCCAACAGCGCGATACGCCAGCAAGTGATGTTCATGTGCAATCGGCGCAAGGTAGCGCCGATTTTCACCCCGTCAAAAAAGACTTAATATGAGTAGATACCAACTTACCCCTGCGCATCCTTCTGCGCCAACCGCTTCGCCGTGGAGGGCAGCGCGATTTATGGAGTGCGGAGGCTTGACTCCGCTTTGTCCCCGAGGCGGCTCGACGCCTCGGCCCTCAGCCACATGGCAGCATCCACATAGGCGAAGCGCTAAATCACTTCTGCGTTTTCAACGCTTCATCCGGAAACAGCACTTGTTTACCCGTCGCCTTCACGACTGGCATCGGAGCCTGATTCCGGCGTAATATCGCAGACAGTTCAGCCGCCAGTTCACGCACCCGCTTGGGCTCCTTGCCGGACAAGTCCGTCGTCTCGCTCAGGTCTTTGGCCAGATTGAACAACTCAAACCGCTGGTCGATGTGGTAATAGATCAGCTTCCAGTCACCATGCCGTATCGTGCTGCTGGGCCCAAGGCCCGGGCCTTCACAAGCGCCTTCACG
>CAZRGY010000285.1:0-6011 GCA_964599715.1 uncultured Verrucomicrobiota bacterium
TGACTTCGCACATCACCAGCACGCCGTTCTTGCGGGTGGTGTCAGGATAGACAGCCACTGGCTTGAGCATGCAGTCAGAGCTTTTGCCTTCTGCCTGCCGGGTCGAGCTGCCGTCGAAGCCCCACATCGGCAGTTCTTCGAGCTTGGGAAAGCTGCTGTATTCCTTGATTTGGGTTTTGCCACGGAGGTTAGGAACCGGCCGGTAGCCGTCGAGCCAGAGATATTCCAACTTATATTTCGCCATGTGTATGGAGGTATATGTGTTTAGTCCGGTTTGACTGAGCAGAATGCTACAGTGTGTCCAGTGCGTTAGAAGCTGAGCAGTTAGAGTGCCATTTAGCAAGCTCCAGCAGGGACCCACTGGCAGATTTTTTCGCAAACCATTGATAACCAAGTGAAAACATTACTTTCAAAGAATCTATCCACTTCATGCAACGCATGAATTTCATGAATTCATTTAATCATTGTGGCTTTTTTTGACCACCTAGTACGTCTCCGAAGCCATTGCAGGAGAAGAGATTTTAGCAGGAAATATCCTTTATCCAGAGCCAGAAAACTGACAGCTTTTCCCGGCAGAAATGAAACCCTCCGTGAACAAACAAACTTGGGTAAATCCTCATCGCCCTTAGTCCAGATCACTAGCCCTAGCCACGTCTTAAATCTGTCATGCTACAAGTAAAAGATACTCTCCGGGCCACGGTGAAACTCACTTTCGACGGTCGCGTCATCAAGAAATTCCAAGGCCCCAATGCCAAAGAGCGGTATGATAATGAGGTCAAAGTCCTCCGTCATCTGGAGGAGCGCGGCTGCACTTTCGTCCCTAAGCTGCTGGAGGCCCGGGATGAGAGCCTGACCATTGTTACCACCAATTGCGGTGAACGGGTACAGCATCTGGATCCGAAACGCACCGCCGAACTCTTCGCCGAGCTGCTGCCGTTTGGCGTGCGGCATGATGATGCCGAGATGCGCAATATCACCTACCGCCAATCGGATGGCCGATTCTGTTTGATTGATTTCGAATTCGCCACAATCCTCCCCGACCCGAAATAATATCGCCACCCCATGAATCCAGTCAGCCGCGCAGCCTCCCCTTGTAAGTTTAGTTGGTGGGGCCTTTCCGATGTCGGAAAAGTCCGCAAGAATAATGAGGATTCCTTTCTGGGCCTGCAATTCGATGCCCGGGAGGTTCATCGCCTTGGCAAATATGGTGAAGCCACGAATGCCGAGTATGACTTTGTTTTCGCCGTCAGTGACGGCATGGGCGGTGCCATGGCCGGGGAATACGCCAGCCGGATTGCAGTGGATAAGATCACCACGCTCCTCCCCCGCTCTTTCCAACAATCCGCCTTGGGCTTATCCACCGGGTTTGGCGATGTGCTCACCGAGCTATATGCCCAAACCCACCGTGCCCTGAAATTTCTTGGGGACAGCTATGATGAATGCCGGGGCATGGAGACCACGCTCAGCCTCTGCTGGTTCAGCCCGGAGTGGATGTACTTCGGCCATATCGGCGACAGTCGCATCTACTACCTGCCTAAACGGGAGGATGCGGTGAAACAGCTCACCCATGATGACACGCATGTGGGCTGGCTCCTCCGCAACGGCAAGATCAACGACCGCGAGGCCCGCACCCATCCGCAACGCAATGTGCTCCAAAAAGCTCTCGGTGGTGGCAATATGTTCGTAGACCCACAGGTTGGAGCCGTAGGCTATGAGCCCGGGGATAACTTCCTCATCTGTTCCGATGGATTGATCGATGGCCTCTATGACCACCACCTCATCGATCTATTGCGCTCCGAAGATCAACGCGGCCCCGCCAGATTGCTCGTCGAAGAATCCCTGCGCAATAGCGGTCGCGATAACACGACTGCTTTGGTGATTCGCATCAGCTGACTCCTGCCCCCTTGCTCAGAATAAAAAAGGGGCAACCTGATCGGTTGCCCCTTGCATGACTCAGCTTCCAACGAAGCCAAGCGTGAGTCTTATAGTTTTAGCCTCGCTGGTGATAGCCCTCTTCACCGTGTTCTGCCTGATCGAGACCTTGATTCTCCACTTCAGGCGAGACGCGCAGCCCGACCAGCGCCTTGGCGATGGACAACGCAATCACCGAGACCACCGTGCTCCAGACAATCGTCACCACCACGCTCTTGAACTGGACGAACATCTGGTGACCGACATTGAGATCGCCCTTGGAGCCGCCCATGAAACCAGCCGCGCAGAGGCCTGTCAGGATGGCGCCCACGATGCCGCCGACACCATGTACCCCGAACACATCGAGGCTGTCATCGTAGCCGAGCTTGTGTTTCAGCTTGGTGGCACAGAAGTAGCAGACCACCGCTGAAGTGAATCCGATCAGCAATGCCCCCATCGGACCTGCCGTGCCGGAAGCCGGAGTGATGGCTACCAAACCAGCCACGGCACCCGTGGCGATACCCACTGCCGTCGGCTTGCCGCTCCGGATCCATTCCAGGAACATCCAAGTCACCGCTGCCATCGCAGTTGCAACTTGCGTGACCAGCATCGCCATGCCTGCCGTGCCGTCCGCCGCCAGTTCAGAGCCGGCATTGAAACCGAACCAGCCCACCCAAAGCATACCAGCACCCACCAAGGTGAGCGGCACGCTATGCGGGGGCAAATGCTCTGTGCCGTAGCCACGGCGCTTGCCCACCATGATACAGGCGACCAGACCGGCAACACCGGCATTGATATGCACCACGGTACCACCCGCGAAATCGAACACATCCCAATCAAAGAACAACGCACCGGAGCCCGCCCATGCCATATGGCAAATGGGAAGATAGGAGAGCGTGAACCAGATGGTGGTGAAGATCAGCATCGCGCTGAACTTCATGCGCTCAGCGAAAGCACCGATGATGAGCGCCGGAGTGATGATCGCGAACGTCATCTGAAATGTGAGGAACACCGCTTCCGGGATGCTACCGGAGACTGAGTCCGCATTGATACCTTTCAGGAACAGCTTGCTGCCATCACCGATAAAGGTATGCAGATTGATGGCTCCCTTTTCCATTCCGCCGGTGCCAAACGCCATACTGTAGCCATAGATGACCCATAAAATGGTCATCACTCCAGCCATCGCGAAGCACTGCACCAAGATAGACAGCACATTCTTCGCCCGCACCAAGCCACCATAGAAAAGAGCCAGGCCCGGCAAGGTCATGAACAAGACCAAGGCCGTGGCCGTGATCATCCATGCCGTGTTGCCGCTATCGATTTTGGGGACTTCAGCCGCTACTTCCGCAGCCGCTTCCACCACCGCACCAGTGACAGCCGGGGCGGCATCTTGTGCGGCCAGGTTACCGGCCAGGAAAAGCCCGCTCAGGGCTAGAAGGGTAAAAATTCGTTTCATAGGTTTGTTTGATTGTTTGGGTTTAAACGGCCTGCTCACCGTGCTCATCAGTACGAATGCGAATGGCTTCCTCCACTGGCAGAACGAACACCTTGCCGTCACCGATCTTGCCGGTCTTGGCTGCCTTCACGATGGCAGCGACCGCCAATTCAGCCCGGTCGTCGGGCAGCACGATCTCCAATTTCACCTTCGGGAGAAAATCCACCGTGTATTCGCTGCCACGATAGATTTCCGTATGCCCTTTCTGGCGGCCAAAACCTTTGACTTCAGATACGGTCATACCTTCCACGCCCACTTCACTCAGGGCGTCTTTCACTTCTTCCAATTTGAACGGTTTGATGATTGCTTCGATTTTCTTCATAAAAATTCACTCGCTATGATTACTGGGAAACGTGTCCAAGTGACGGCCAACGCCGGGGGACTTCAGAAACTGCCAATGTCTCGGACTGACGGGGATGTCAGGCGATGCAAGGCGGAGGTCGGGAAAGCAGGATGGAGGGGGAATCGCTAAAGTCGGCTCGTGCTTGATATGTAAGCTCCGATGCCGTCACTGGTATCAGGCGCAACACGGCGAGAAAATCATTAGCCAAGACAGCTTCAGCATCGAGGTAGGCCTCAGTTGGCTGCTCACGCGTGATCCACTCGAATACCGCTTCATCATCATGACCGAGACATTGCGACACTGCCCATTGGCCATTGGTGGCATGCTCAAGCAGAAGCAACGCGTTCAGGCCATAGGCCAGCAACGCGCAACTAACAAAAAAACAGGCAACCAGTCTAAGCTGGAATTTGAGCACGCTGCATAAGCACCCTTGGTGCCAAGGCGAGGCTCCCTTGAAATTTCATCACAATTTACTTATTTCAAACAAGTTAGAGAAAATAGAACAAACTGCGACAATGTGATTAAAATCACCCTTTGTGGCTAAATTTAAACACAAAGTACACTATCATTCATGGTTTGCTTAATTTCAATGAACCAGATTCATGCCTTGGATAGAGGCTTGAATGAGGCTTTTCACCTTGTCACAGTGCCACTGCTTCAATGTCACCAAACGACCATTTCAATCTCCTGATGATTGCCTTGGTCGCCGTGATCGGACTCATCTTACTGGTCACCGTATTTCGCATCCAAGCCTTCCTCGCCCTGCTTGTCGCAGCGCTATTCGTAGGACTCACCAGCGGAATGGATCTCGCCCTCATCGGCAAAGCGATTGAGACCGGCGTAGGTGGCGTCTTGGGTTCCATCGCCTTGGTGATCGGCCTCGGCACAGTGCTTGGGCGCATGCTCGCTGAATCCGGCGGTGCCAGCGTAGCTGCCGAGACACTCGTGAAGGCCGCCGGAGGAAAACGACTCGCATGGGCCCTCGCTGCGGTCGCCTTTCTAATCGGTTTGCCCGTATTTTTCCCGGTGGGTGTCATGCTCTTGGTGCCGGTGGTATTCGCCTTGGCAGGCAGACATCAAGTATCTTGGCTGGTGCTGGTATTGCCGGTTGTGGCCGGGCTCTCCATCGCGCACGGCTTGGTACCGCCTCACCCGGGCCCGATGGCGGCGATCGGCTTGTTGAAGGCAGATGTCGGCAAGACCATTGGCTGGTCTCTGCTGCTCAGCTTGCCGCTGCTCGCCTTGGCCGGTCCACTATTCACCCGTTTCATGGTGCCGAGGCTGATAGTCAAGACGCCCATATTACCACCTGCACCTGAGCCCAATGTGGCCGGCAACACCAAGCAAGCAACCTTCATCCTGACGATCTCCATGATCTTGCTGCCGGTGCTGATGATGCTCGCTGGCAGCCTGGCCGCACTGCTTTCACCTGAGGGCTCCAGTCGGCGCAGCCTGTTCACGCTGCTCGGCCATCCGGTTTTCGCCATGCTTACTGGCGTGCTCTATTCGATGCTCATACTAAATCGCCACTGCGGCTTCAAACGCACGCAACTGCTGAAGTTCAGCGAAGAATGTCTTGGGCCAGTCGCTGGCGTATTGCTGGTCATCGGGGCTGGCGGAGGTTTCAGCCGTGTGCTGATCGATAGTGGGGTCGGTGAAGCGGTGAAGAGTCTCGCCGCAAACTGGCACCTGCCTCCCCTGCTCCTCGGCTGGCTGCTCGCCGCGATGGTGCGCGTCGCCACCGGGTCAGCCACGGTCGCCATCACCGCGGCTGCGGGCTTGCTCGCGCCGATGATAGCTGGTGATCCTACCGTCAACCGCGAGCTTTTGGTCCTCTCGCTCGGTTGCGGTTCACTCATTCTCTCACACGTCAATGACGGTGGCTTCTGGTTGGTGAAAGAATGTTTCCAGCTGAGCGTCAGCGAGACGTTGCGGACTTGGACAGTCTTGGAAACCATTATCGCCATCGCCGGTCTTGGTCTGATCCTGCTACTGAACACTTTGATATAAGACACCATGTTCATCTTCGACGCCCATCTCGACCTAAGCATGAATGCGCTGGAATGGAACCGTGATTACACGCGCCCCATCTCCGAGATCCGCGACCGCGAACAAGGGATGAAGGACAAGCCCGATCGGGGCTTGGGCACCGTTTGCTTCCCCGAGTTGCGCAAAGGCAACATCGGTCTTGTTGTGGCGACACAGATCGCGCGCTATGCGAAACCCACGCATCCCCTCGGCGGTTGGCGCTCTCCCGAGCAA
>CAZRGY010000286.1:0-5975 GCA_964599715.1 uncultured Verrucomicrobiota bacterium
AATCCACGATGATCGGCGCGTAGTTGGTGACAACCGTATAATTGGTGCGCGCAACGATGACCTCCAAGCGCCAGTTACCGGCAGCTACATCTCCCACAAAGTTATCCAGTGATTCCTCCGGCTGATAATCATCTTTCACATGATAGCGCAGGACCAGCGCATCCTTGTCCGTGCGACCCAAGCGGGTCGTCTCGCCAACGATGTAGACATCCGAGCCCTCCATCACCACATCGCGGAAGGTATCCGTGTCAGATGCCCCACCATCATACACCGTGACTCCCCCGTAACCAGTCGCCGGTCGCGTGATGAGATCTCCCGTCTCGAGATCGATTTCCAGCAGCACACCATCCAACCCGGCTGCGCCATTATCAGTGGAGCCCACCGCATACAAGCGATCACCCGCCGCCGTGATGCCGTAAAGAATATCCTCGCCCCCCCGATCGTAATTAGCATCACCCACTGTGGACCAGATCACGTTCAGGTCCTCGTCATACTTCACCACCAGGAAGTTTGCCAAGGCACCGCTCACCGCATCCTGCACACCCACGGCATACAGATAGCCGTCGTAAGCTACCAAGCCGTAGAACTGGCCGGTGATCGCCAGCGACTGCCGGTCGAGCTCATTCAGGTCGGAATCGAACTTGTACATCTCCGGACTCATCGTGCCGGAATCATCACTGAAACCCGCCACAAAGATGTTTCCGTTCAAGGCAGCCAAAGCCCGTCCAGCGGAGACTGTGGCCACCACTCCCACATCTTCGAACGCCGTCGCCGCAGTGGCTCCCGTGTCATCCAGCTTCACCACTTTCAAACGGCTGGTGCTGGTACCGTCCTCCGCATTGCCCGCCGCATAGACATACTCGTTGCCCAATTCCACGGTGGAGAGCACGGCATGCATCTCTTCGATGCCTTCTACCCCGGCCACGCCAGCGATCGGCGTATCCCAAGAGGAGCCCAAGTTATCACCCAGATTGGCCAGGCCTGCCCGCGGGAATCGGACAATCGTTCCTTTGGTCTCTTTGGTACCGGTGCCATCGGTGGACCGCGTGTAAGTATCACCAGCCACATAGACCGCTCCATTGGCCGAATAGGTCACATCCCGAAAACGTGTCGCCCCGGAATTGTCGGGCCAGTTTACCGTCTCGAAAGGTATTTGACCCGCCTGCATCGGCAGACCATAGCGGCCATAGATACCGTTGGCGGCTTTGGCCAGCGTGCTACCCGCTATATAGAGATTCGTCCCGGCAAAGGCCACCCGATTCGCGATCTGATCCGTCAATGGTTGCAGCGTGCTGGCGATCGGCACCGGCGTGCCGCCAGAATCAAACAGCTCGATCACGTATTCCCACAACGTGCTCGGCGTAGCAGGAACTTGATACACCTCGATATAGAGCAATTCATCCGGGCTCGAATAGGTAAACGTCGGGGAAACCTCCCACAGGTAAGAGCGGTGTGTCCCGACGCCGGTATCCAAGATGTCCACCGGCGTGCCACCAGAAGTCAACGACACTTGGAAGGTCGTGGCCGTGCTGTTGACAACAAAATAACGCACGCGCGCAGTGATTCCGTAGGGCAACACATCTCCCACCGCTGTCCCGTCCAAGAAGGAGACTTCATCACCATCCACATAGGGATTGGAGGCCACGGTAAACGTATCCCCCACCGGATCGACATCGACATCGTTCACATCCGTTTGCACATTAGACTCATTGACCAATGAGCCGATGATGCCCGTCGAGTCAGAGACATCCAAATAATCCGGATTCGTGTAGAACATATAGCGGATGCGCACCTGCCCCGCAGTCTGGGCCGTATCAAAGAACCTGCCGGCATTCGCTCCCAATCCACCGCCCACATTCGTGAGCAACGTGCTTTGGACATCCTCCAGATAGTTCTCCGCCACCAAACTCGGGGTCACGAACGGCACGAAGGCCTTTTCCACCGCCGGGTCCGCGAACTTGATCAGCTTGGTCGCCGTGGTCGTATCCTCACTGAAGTGCGTGTAGATGATCTCGTTGGCATTGGTACCCATGCCGTAGCCATTCGTATTGACCGTTCCACCACGGTTCTCGGACAGCAGCACCGAGCGATATGGGTTCGTCAGGCGCAAAATGAGATCGGATGGACGCGGATGCGCTATCCTCACCCCGACACGCACACCCGCCACATCCCCCGCCGAAGTCACATTGATCTCGGCCAGGTTGGTGGATGTCTGAGTATCATCCCGCAAGTTTGCCTCGCTGCGTTGCATCGTCGTGTTCTGGGCCGTCGATGCCAAGTCATATGTCAATTCAGCGGTCAGATTGTAATCCGCATAGACTGCATCACGGTTCATGACTTGGAGGAAATAACGTCCCGGTCGGAGTGGCGGTATATCCGCCGTGCTGACCGACAGCTCGAACTGCGTGTTTGCCTCCTTGCCGTAGTCATAATCTCCGAGAATACCGTTCGGCAATCCACTGCGCTTGATATAGAGCCCGGAGAAGGCTGTGGGTGTCGAACCCAAGGTGAACTTGATCTGCACCACCCCCGGAGGCACCGTGAAACCGGCATAATAAGACCTGCCAGGTGCCAAACCGAAAGCCAGCCCGCCGCCGCCGAGGTCAAAGATGTCCTCCTCCTCTTCGATCGTGAGGGAAAACGAGTCTATCTGTCCCACAAATTGGGGAGCGTTATCCACCATCGTAAAGATCCAGACACCGCTGGCATCCGTGCCCACGAAACGGTTCAGATCACCCGGCCCATCAGAGAATACACTCCCGGGGATATCCGCTTCATCACTGTCATCATACACGATGCTCACCGTTCCACCTTGGTTGGTGGAGGAGATGGAAGTGTGATTGTTCAAGGTCACCACTTCGTTGTTATGTTCCAATGAACCCACCAGATCACCAAAGAGGTCATGCGTCATGGTGTTCCGGGCGATGACGCGATGGATGTTCACACTTTGCGGGAAGATACCGAACAACTGCACGCCTTCCGGCTTCTCCGGATTACCATCCGGGATCGGGGCCGGGATGGGGATGAAATTGACATCATACGAACCGTCCCCATTGTCCTCAAAGGGCGGGTCTTCGGTTGCCACCGCCAGGAAGCCGAACTCGGCCCCCTTCTGGTCCTCCGCCTTGATGCCGATATAGTAAACTTGGCCCGGCGGAGAATTTTCTATCAAAATATATTCACTGCCTCCCCGCGTGATGGATACGGCACCACCACCGGTAGGTGAGGCGTAAATGGTATTGGCAAAACAATCATTGATCACAGAGGCGTCCAGATTGATCAGGTTAGTGTCCGTGGAGACATAAAGATCGATATCCGCGCCGGGATCGCGATAGGTATTGATCCGTGGATCACCAGACAGGTTGGGCGAAAGGAACGAGACGAAAGTGACGTATTGGAAAGCCGTATCATTCGTGAACACGTAGAAGTTCCACTGCACATTCGTGCCATTGGTCGTGGTGATGAGTGGCGGATTCGCCCCGACCCGCTGGCCGATGTACGGCAGCGAATTGGTGCTGCTCGTGAAGTATTGTATCTTGGGCTGATAATTCTCGTGCAAGGTCGGGCTCTGATCCAACGCGAACGGGCTGGTCAGCAGCACATTGCCCGAGGAGACCACCAGGGCGTAGTCCTGCACGATACCATTCGTATGCGCGGTGACCGCATTCACATTCACCCGGTTGCCCACCACATAGATCGTATAATCATCGGAGAGATCACCCGGCAGATACACGTTCTCCACATTGTTCACGAAATCTGCCACGGCGTTGGTGCTGGAAGTATTCCCGACGGAATAGATGCTGCCGGACGGAAAGTCGTTGCCATAAAAGATCTCACCCGTAACACGATTACTGACCACCAGGTCCAGATCGTTGACCAGCTTCAAGCTCGCCGCCGGATTGCCCGGCGGATCGGTCCAGACCAGCGTGATGCGCAAGGGAAACGGCTTGGCGATGGGCGCCACCGTCAAGTCACGTGAATGCGTCTGGCCGGTGGCCAGGGCATTCGTCGGGCTCTGGTCAAAATACTGGAGTGGCCATTCGGTGCGGGGCGTGTTCGTGGACATCGCCAGCGGCAACGCGTTGGAGATATTGATCAAACCCCAGCCCTGATAGTTGATGAGGCTCTTGGTCTCATGACCGTACGTCTGGGAAAGGGTGCGGGCGCTGTTGATTACCATCGCCTTATAGAGGGCCGGGCTGTTGTTCGTCTCGCCCAAGTCACGCTCGAAGAATTCCTGCATCAACGCCAGCATGCCGGAAACCACCGGGGCCGCCATACTGGTGCCCACCTCAAAGCGGTAATTTGGATCCAACGGACCGTTCAGGTCATTGCTCAGCACTTGGAAGTAATTGCCCAGATTGTTGGTGACAAGGTAGGTCTCCCTTACGTTCACCGAGACCAAATTCGTGTCCGTGTTCACCAGATCATAGAACCAGATGCCGGTGCTGTTCGTATCGATCGGGATATTCAGCGGCGTCGCGCCATACAGATTGGCCGCGCTCGAGGAAGGCTGGATGCTGGTCTGGTTCGTGTAGATATCGATATTGGGCACCGGAGTGACCCCGCTGCCCGTATCCAGCACCTCGATCATCAGGTTCGTCGTGCCATCCGGCAGGAAAAGGGAAAAGCTGTTGGTGGAACCGGCGGCCAGCGTGATGTTCGTGAAGGTATTCACCACCGCGATACTGGAGCTGTAATAACTCGCCTCATCCCAGGAAGGAGAGCGGCCTGAGATCACCATGGAGCCAGGGGCTATCACGTCCGGCTTGGCCCGGCCGAAGTCGCCTTCGCGCCCGATGCCCGTATTGCCACGGCCCGAGTAAGCGGCCACTTCATTGCTGCTGTCAGTCGTGCCTTCCCACCAGGGGATGATGTTCGTCTGGCCGGTCGAATCCACAATGGTCACCTCGTTGGTGATGTAACGGAGCAATTCGCTCGCCCCCACGGCGATGACATTCTTCGCCGCCGCCAGACTGGTCACGCTGTTGGGCAGACCACCCAGGCCGTTATTGCCACCGAAACCATCATTACCAGCGGAAAAAATGAAGAGCATCTGCTGAGAACCGCCCACGGCCGGGATCGCATCACGGGTCGCCGCATCGTAAATGGCCGAGGCGGAATCATACGTATAAGAACCATCATAGCCCCAACTGTTGTTCACGATCATCGTGTTGGTCTTCAGGTTCAACAGCAGGTTCGTCCGCGCCGCATACTCCGTCAGATTCGCATCCGAAAGGTTGCGGTAATCATGGAAAAGGATCTTCGCCTGCGGGGCCATACCGCGGAAATCATTACTGGGATAGGACCCCATGAAATTGGTCGTGAACGTGGGGCTTGGGACACCGCTGCCAGCCAGCGTAGAAGCCACATGCGTGCCGTGACCGCGCGTGTCAGTCGCGGCAGTGGATAATCCGATATATACCCGGCCGTAAAGCCCGGCAAAATTCGTATCCAGTCCCGAGTCCGCCATGCCGACCAGCACATTCGTGCCGGTGAGATCACGGTAATTGCTCAGGGTGAAGGTATTGCTGGAGATGCCGACCAAGTTACGGGTCAGATCATTCATCGCCACGCGTTCCCCTTGCCGCTCCACCGTCTGCACTTCCGTCAACCCTGCCAAGGCCACGAGTGAATCTTTCTGCGGCTGCACGATCAGTTGCGGACCGAACGGCGAACGGTCTTCACCCAAAATCTTGGCACCAAGTTGCTCCACCTTGGCACGGCCATTATCAAATTCACCCGGGAAAAAGGTCAGACGCAACTTGGAAGACAATGGCACCGGAGCTTCTTGCACGGCGTAAGGCAGCAGGTTTTCCTGCAACTTGTAGTACGGCTCATACGGCAGCACTGCCCGCGTCCAACTCATATGCGACAGTTGCTTGGCCCCCTCGGCGTTCACCCGTACCAGATAGGCGTTGTTCGGGATGTAGGCGATCACCTCGGCGCCGGCCGACTTGAGCTGAGCCCGGAAG
>CAZRGY010000287.1:0-3044 GCA_964599715.1 uncultured Verrucomicrobiota bacterium
TTGGAGGCGATAGTGTCCGGTGGTCTGGTAGCCGAACAGGAGGTCTTCCTCCTGCGTGCCTCGGCCGATGTTGTGGATGATGAGCGGTGTGCCTTTGACCGAGCGGCGGTCGGAGACGATACCTATATGGGTGATGCCTCGGCCGAGATCCCATGTCACGATATCGCCGGGAAGGTAATCGGCAGGTTTTTGGGTGACTGGCTTGGAATAGCCTTTGCGTTTGAAATAGGTCATCAAGTTTGGAACACGACGATGGTCGATGTTGCGATCGGGCTTCTTTAGTCCCCAGTGCTTTGGGTAAGCAGAGAAGCTTTGGCGCATGTCCTCGTGGACTTCCTTTTGCAGGTCGAGAGATTGTTGGCGGAGGGCGCGGATGATCACATCGGTGCAGACACCGGTTTCCAGCGGGACATCGCCGCCCGGGTAGGTGAGGGCGCGGTAGGCGGGGTCGTAGGATTTGGTGACGCCGATCTGGCTGCGAGCGGCAGTGACGAGTTCGGCTGGATTTATTTCGGCGGCTTCAGACTGGATCGCCAAGCCGACTAGCAGCAATAGCAGGCCCAGAGACTTCATCAAAGGCAATTGAACTATCCTTGGAATAACCCAACCTTTCATTCGGCTATTCTCGCTGTGAATCGTACCAGACTTCCAGCCCTTTTCGCTGCCGCAGGGTTTTGGGGCCACGGAGTGCGCCTTTGAGCAGAAACTTGATCAGATACCAAAAGGAGTAGGTCCGGGCTTTGCGTCCGGAGGTGAGGACTTTGCCTGAAGCGAGGACGAACCGGCCTTGCCGTTTTAAGGCGAGGACCATGAGGGCGTCCTCAGCGGCGTAGTAGTTTTCATCGAAACCGCCGGTAGCTTCATAGGCGGCGCGGGTGCAGAAGAGGGAGGAGCCGCCGGGCTGTTTCAGGATAAGGATGATGGAGAGGAAAATGGGATAGCCCACGTAAAACCAAGGCGGAAGAGGTTTGTCAAAAGCCGGGATGCCACCACCACCGGCGGCGCCCTCATCAAGAGCCTTGAGGGCAGAGTGGAGGTAAAGCGGGTTGATGAGTGTGTCAGCGTCGATAAAGAAAAGGATGTCGCCCTTTGCGGCGCGGGCGCCGGAATTGCGGGTAGCGGCGATATGGCGGTGAGTGACGTGGATGACGCGTGCGCCGGATTGTTCGGCGAGGGTGGCAGTGTCATCAGTCGAAGCGTCATTGACGACGATGATCTCATATGCTTTCCCGATCGGTTGAACCGCATCCCGGATGGAGACGATGCAAGCCGTGATGCCTGCTGCTTCATTGTGTGCCGGGATGATGAAGGAGATCATTAGGTTTTCGATGACTTGGATTGACGATAGCGGTTTGCTCTGTCTGGACAAGGGAAACGCAGCAAGGGCCCCGAAAGCCGGTGCCGGGATAAAATGCAGCGTAACCCGCACGCTGGAAGCGTGCGCTACGGATGGGCGTGTTTGTGTAGCGCCCGCATCTTGCGGGCGGGTGGGGATGCATCTTGCTTCCCTGTGACGGGGGAGAAAATTAGGTTGGCAGATAAGGCGGGTTTGGCATCCTTATCTTCATGGAAGGTGATCAAGCCAAGGCGATTCCAAGCAAGCTTTTATCCGGTTTTCATACCCGAAATACGCTGCCACATCTAAAATGGGAAGGTTGTGTTTACTTTGTCACTTTCCGCCAGTTTGGAACTTTGCCGGTCCCGTTCTTGAAGAATCTTAAGGAGGAAAGGGAAGTCATCTTGCAACAGGCAACGATGGCGAAGCGTCCGCTTACATGGCAGGAGCAGGAGGAGTTGTTCAAATGGTATTCAACCCGGGTGGATACGTATTTGGACGCCGGTCATGGGGAATGCCTGCTTAACCGTCCGGAGATCGCTGCACTGGTGGCCGATGCGCTACGGTATTTTGATGGTGAACGATATGAATTGAAGGCGTGGTGTATCATGCCAAATCATGTGCATGTGGTCTTGTGGCCGATGGCCGATCATACTTTGAGCGATATCCTGCATAGTTGGAAATCATTCACTGCTACGAAGGTCAACCAGATGCTGGGTCGTGTGGGGAAAACGTTTTGGCAGAAAGAGTCTTATGATCACTTGGTCCGCGACGATGATGATCTGGTAAGGTGTTGCGAGTATACGACGATGAATCCGGTGAAGGCGCGGTTGTGCGAGAAGCCGGAGGATTGGCGATGGAGCAGTTTGTATCGGGAGAATGAGGGGAAACGCAGCAGGGATGCAGCGTAACCCGCACGCTGGAAGCGTGCGCTACGGATGGGCGTGCGCAGATGTTAGACGGTATGCATATTGTGCTGGGGAAAAGTATCTTTGGGAAAATATTTTAGATGTGAAGATGACTGAGATGGTGCATGTTAAGTAGTAATGATTGCCCCCGTGATGTTTAAAAAGCTACTGCCGCTGGCTTGTGCCTGGGCAGAGGAACAGGAAGCCATTATCCAACGGGACGGAGTGCCGTTGACGGACAGGCTGTTGGCGGATGCGCGGCGGATCGGTGTGCGGCACCCGGAGCAGGTGCATTTGCGCGTGGTGGAGGAAGTGCCAGTGCCAACGAATCCTTTGTTGCGCGCGGCAGCGGAGGAGACGGGATTGCTCTCGCCACTAACGGCGGGGCTGACCTTGCGTTATGGGATTTTCATCCGGGCAGATTGCTGGGGGGACCGGCAACTCGTGGCGCATGAACTGGTGCATACGATGCAGTATGAGCGGTTGGGCGGGTTCGCACCGTTTCTCGAGCAGTATCTGCAAGAGTGCCTGACGCTGGGGTATCCCAATGGGGAGCTGGAACAGGAGGCGAGAAGGGTGGAGAAGGATTTCGAAGGATAGGGAATCGGGAAACATCGAACTTCCAACGTCCAACATCGAGTTTAGGGAAATGACGAATGACCAAGCTCGAATGACGAAGGGGAGGGACTTACTGCAAAAGAACACAGAGAGCGCAGAACGGTATTTTTCATATTAGGTGGTGTTTTTTTTGATTCATTTTAGAGGTTTCAAGCGAGTTTCTATGGATGTTGTTTCGGGTC
>CAZRGY010000287.1:3054-5962 GCA_964599715.1 uncultured Verrucomicrobiota bacterium
TTTGCATAGCTTAAAAAGAGTATAGGCAAAATGGACCATGGACAGCGGATGTCCTACACCCCCTGCTAGAATGCGAGGTATGAAAGTGAAATTATATAGGAAGAATTTAGAATGAAGAAAAGAAGAAGCAATGTAAGGAGAGATCAGGTTGCGGATGAATTGGTTTTGAAATTGGGGTGGAATCAAACGGGTTTTGAGGCATCATAAGTATATGGCTCACATCATCATTCGACCGGATTGGTATCTTGCGGAGAAGGAAGCGACGTCGGAGCGGGTTTATTGGGAACGGCGCAAGTTTCTGAAGCAGTTGGGATATGGCGGGGCGAGTGCCTTGTTGGGGATGGCAGGAGTGTCGTCATTGGGAGCGGCTGAGGCCAAGGCGGGGTATCCGTATGCGCGCAATAAGGATTACAATCCGGGCTGGCCGTTGACGAATGAGAAGAAGGCCAGCACTTGGAACAATTTCTACGAGTTCACCACGAGCAAAGCGAATGTGCACCTGATGGTGGACAAGTTTGTGATCGATCCGTGGAAGATCGATATCGGCGGGTTGGTGGAGAATCCGCTGAAGATGGATGTGCGGGAACTGATCGAGATAATGCCGCTGGAGGAGCGGGTGTATCGCTTCCGCTGTGTGGAGGGGTGGTCGATGGTGGTGCCGTGGACCGGATTCCCGTTGAGCAAACTGATCGAGAAGGTTAAGCCGAAGGCGGAAGCGAAGTTCGTGAAGTTCACGACGTTCAACCGGCCAGACCAGGCACCGGGTATGCGGCGAGGATATCCGTGGCCATATGTGGAGGGCTTGCGGATGGATGAGGCGATGCATCCGCTGACACTGGTGACTACGGGGGTGTATGGGAAACCATTGCCGAAGCAGTTCGGGGCACCGATCCGGATGATCGTGCCGTGGAAGTATGGTTACAAGGGCGGCAAATCCATCGAGAAGATCGAATTTGTAGCGACACAGCCGAAGACGTTTTGGGAGACGCTGTCGCCGGAGGAATATCCGTTTGAATCGAACGTGGACCCGGCCGTGCCGCATCCACGCTGGTCGCAGGCTACGGAAGAGGTGATCGACACGGGTATGCGGATCAGGACGCAGAAATACAACGGGTATGCGGAGCAGGTGGCCAAGCTTTATGCGAAGGGCTAGGTGACGTAGGGGGAACATACAATGGGGATACCGGTCATATCAGTGGAGCAGATGAGGCGGTGGGAGGCGGCGTCTTGGGAAGCAGGACGGCGTGAGGAGGAGGTTGTCGCTCAGGTGGGCAAGCTGCTGGCGCAGCGGGTAATCAAGCTCACGCAGCCGGGGGATGCGATTTTCATATTAGCCGGCAAGGGGAACAACGGCGCGGATGCCCGGGCGATGGAGGCGCAGCTGCTGGAACGGCATTTGATGGTGCTGAAAGTGGCCGAGCCATTGCGGGCCTTGGGCAAAGTGAAAGAGTTGTTGGGTCGTAAACCGGCGATAGTGGTGGATGGCTTATTCGGCATTGGTTTGAACCGGGACCTCTCGCCGGATTGGTGTGCCTTGATCGATGCGGTGAATGAATCGGGCTGTCGGGTGCTATCGGTGGATACGCCATCGGGGCTCGATGCGCAGACGGGCGCAGTATGTGGCGCGGCGGTGAAAGCGACATGGACGATGACTCTGGGCGCGCCGAAGCCGGGATTGATCGAGGCGAAGGCAGCGCAATATGTAGGCAAGCTGGAAGTGATTCCGGATATCGGCTTGGTGCCGTGCACAGAGGAGGGGGAATTGGAGTGGGTCGCGGCGATGGATTTCGAAGGATTTCCTCCAGCGCGGCCGGTGGATGGGCATAAGGGGACGTTTGGGCACGTAACGATACTGGGTGGCAGTGTGGGGTATCACGGGGCGGCGATATTGGCGGCCAGAGCGGCGCAACGCGCGATGCCGGGCTTGGTGACGCTTTGTGTGCCGGAGACGGTGTATGTGCCGGTGGCGTCGCAGTTGCAGAGCGTGATGGTGCATCCCTGGCGGACCGGATGGAACTTACCGGGGAGCACAAGCGCGGTGGTGTTGGGGCCGGGATTGGCGGCGGAGGGTATTCCCGCCGAGATGAAGCAATTTGCGATCGAGCTTTGGCGGAGTGCGCACATGCCGGTGATTGCGGATGCCAGTGCCTTGGACTGGATTCCCGCCGGACCCGTGGATGGTGAGGCGCTAAGAGTGATCACGCCTCACCCGGGGGAAGCCGCGAGGATGTTGAATTGGACCACGGGACAGGTTCAGGGGGGGCGAGCAGAGGCTTTGAGGGAGCTGTCAGCCCAGTGGGGCAGGGCTTGGGTGGTCTTGAAGGGGAGGCATACGCTGGTGGGGCGGGCGACGGGGAAAATCGTGGCAAATTCATCCGGAAATCAAGGGCTGGCGCAGGGTGGGAGCGGAGATGTGCTGGCGGGGTATCTGGGTGGTTTGCTGGCGCAGCCGCGACTGCGGGTGGGGGTTTCGAAAACGATTGCTTATGGAGTTTGGCAGCACGGGGCGGCGGCGGATGCCTTGGGGGCGGATAAACGGTGCTGGAGCATCGAGGAGGTATTGCCTTGGCTGGGCTTAATTTAAGTCGTGCAGAGGGCATTTTGGGGTTTCAATCGGCAATGAGGTTTACTAACATTTACAGAATCATGCGTAATATCCTTAGTCCCTTTTTGACCGTCCTGCTGGCCGTCGGGATGTTGGTGTCGTCGCTCAGTGCCGAAGTGGTGGTGGAGAACGGCCAGGTGAAGAAAGGCAAGTTCAAGCTCAAGGATGGCACCACCATCAGCGGTGAAGTGATCGGACCACGTGGTGATGGTGTGGCTTTCCGTTACGATGAAGGTGAGGCGAAGGGCAGGTTCTCGCAGCGTTACAAGTGGGAGGAGTTCACTCAGGAGTCACTTAATGATT
>CAZRGY010000288.1:0-3128 GCA_964599715.1 uncultured Verrucomicrobiota bacterium
CAGACGAGCGACCCGCTCCTGCCGGCAAGATGCCGGCAGCACATTGGGGGCAGTGTCAGGCTGTGCCCCTCCGCAATATCTTCGCCCTGCACTGTTGCGTGGAGCGTTGGCTTTTCCTAGTCTCACCCCCATGCCGCGTAAGGATTCAGGTGCCAGTAGCAAAAAAGGTCACGGTTTACACGATGTCATCGGCCTCGTGCTCATCGGCGTCGCTGCGTTGCTGCTGCTTTCGCTGTTCTCCCATAATCCCGGAGATCTGACGGTCAACAAGGTGGATAGTGATGGCGATGCCCGGGTCATCCACAACTGGATCGGCACCATCGGCGCCCATCTGGCCAATGCCACCTTTTTCGTCTTTGGCGCGGCGGGTTATTTGGTTCCCTGTTTTCTGTTGCTCTACGGCTTGGCGCAGTTCGTAGAATCTTTTGATCACCTGAACCGTCGTTGGGGCTGGGCCATCGTCATGCTCATCATCACCATGGAGGCGTTTCATCTCTATGGCGAACCGCTGGAGACGTTGCGCAAGACCTTGAATGCGCCGAGCGCAGGCGGGCTCATCGGGATGACGTTGGACAAGTATGCCTTCTCCTATTTCGGTACGGCTGGGGCCACCATCATCCTCCTGATCGTCTATCTCATCGGCATGCTGTATCTGACCAATCACAGTTTCAAGGAAGCCATCGCCCTCATCGCCAGTTTGAAGCCAAAATTCGCCGGCTTCGGCGGAGATCCCGGCGGTCTGGCCACAGGTAAGCCGGACCTCTCCGAGAAAGAACTTGAGAAGAAAGCGCGTGAGCTGGAGAAGCAGGCCAAGAAACTCAAGGAAGAAGCCGCTCGCGAAGAGAAAGAGAAGGCAGCGGAGGAGCGTGAGGAAGAGACGACGTGGAAACCTTCGCTCGGTGCCGACCTGCAGCCTGTGCCCGAGCCGACGGTACGCGACTTGAGTGTGCCAGTGGCCCGCGCCGAGGAGCCCGAGGCCAAGCGCGGCAAGGGCAAGTCAGCCGCGCCAGAAGAGCCCGAACCCGCCTTGATGGAAGTGGGCGGAGTCATCAAAGGTGGGGAGATCCCGGCGGCGACCACGGCCGAGATTTTAGGTGGCAAGCCAGATGGCAAATCTGAACCGACCGTCAACGAGGTCAAAGCCATGGAAGTGGCGGAAGACAGCGCCGCATCCCTGAAGCCTTTGCCGGAAGTGGATGAGCCGTTGCCGGTCATCCGTCCCAAACCCGGTCCGCGTAAGCCCAAGCCGATCGCTGTGGCCTCTGTGCCCACCATCGGAAATTACAAGCTGCCGCCGATGGATTTCTTCCAATACCCGGATACGAGCCTTAAGCCGACAGAGTCGAAGGAAGAACTCATGGCCAACGCGCGCTTGATGCAGAACACGCTCGCGCAGTTCGGTATCGAAGTGCAGCTTGGCGATATCACCAAGGGGCCCACGATCACGCGTTACGAGTTGCATCCCGCTCCCGGCGTTAAGCTGGAGAAGATCGCGAACCTGAACAACAACATCGCCGCCGCGTTGAAGGCAGAGCGCATCAATATCCTGGCACCCGTCCCCGGCAAGAGTTCCGTGGGTGTGGAAGTGCCGAACGCGGTGAAGACCAAGGTCATCATGCGCGACCTTTTGGAATCGCCCGAGTGGAAGAACTCCAAGGCCCGCATCCCGCTCGCCCTGGGCAAGGACGTGTATGGTCATCCCATCATCGCGGACCTCGCGGAGATGCCTCACTTGCTCATCGCCGGCAGCACGGGCTCCGGCAAATCCGTTTGCATCAATTCCATCGTCGGCTCGCTGCTCTACAAGTTCGGCCCCGATGAGGTGCGCTTCGTGATGATCGATCCGAAGGTCGTCGAATTGCAGCAATACAATGTACTGCCGCACTTGGTCGTGCCGGTCGTCACCGATCCCAAAAAGGTGATCCTGGCCCTGCGCTGGGTGGTGAACGAGATGGAGAAGCGCTACCAGATCTTCGCGAAGGTCGGCGTGCGCAACATCAAGTCCTTCAACGAGCGTCCGAAGGACAAGCCGAAACCGAAACAGGAAGAGCTCGAGCTGCCGTTGACGGCGAAGAAGGAACGCATTGAACCCGGTGCCGATGGTTTCGCCGTGGAATTGGACGAAGAGATCGTGGTGCCGCGTGAGGATGACATCATCATCCCGGAGAAGCTGAGTTACATCGTCGTCATCATCGACGAGTTGGCGGACCTTATGCTCGTGGCTCCGGCCGATGTGGAAATGGCCATCGCCCGCATCACGCAGATGGCGCGTGCGGCTGGTATCCATTGTATCGTCGCCACGCAACGTCCTTCGGTGGACGTCATCACGGGTGTCATCAAGGCGAACATCCCGGCACGTATCGCCTTTCAAGTGGCCTCACGCGTGGACTCGCGCACGATTCTGGATGCGATGGGCGCGCATAATTTGCTGGGCAAAGGTGACATGCTCTACTTGCCGCCCGGTTCCGCGAAACTCATCCGTGCGCAAGGTGTGCTCATCACGGATCACGAGATCCAGTGCGCGGTGGACTTCATCGCCAAGCAGGGCAAGCCGAGCTACGAGATGGAGATCCATCAACAATTGCAGAAGCCGGTCAGCAGTCTGGACAGCGGCTCCGGTGGTGGCGGTGGCAGTGATGAGGACGAAGACATCATCGAGCAATGCATCGAGGTCATCCGTACCGAGCAGAAGGCCAGTGTCTCCCTGCTGCAACGCCGTCTGCGCCTGGGCTACACCCGCGCTGCCCGTATCATGGATGAGCTGGAAAACCGCGGCATCGTCGGCCCGAGCAAGGGTGCTGAACCACGCGACATCCTCATCGATCTGGATGGCGGTGGTGCCGATGGCGCGGGGCAATACTCCGCGTAGTGACTGTACGCACCTACGCTCAACGCAGTTGATTTCCTGTGGATACTTATCGTTGTGACATTCTGATCGTTGGTGGCGGCATTGCCGGGCTTTGGACGGCGAACCGCCTGCTCCAAGCTGGCTGGAATGTCTTGCTGCTGGAATCTTCCGCCCTTGGTGCGGCTCAGACCTTGGCCTCCCAAGGCATCATGCACAGTGGCGTGAAGTATGGCATCGACGGCAGCAACCGCGAGATCGCCCAGCAACTGAAGACTTTGCC
>CAZRGY010000288.1:3228-5914 GCA_964599715.1 uncultured Verrucomicrobiota bacterium
ATGGTCTTGGCCAAGGGATTGCCGCAGCCGGTGTATGGTCACTGCGTCACCACCAGTCCTAAGCCGCGTGCCACCATCACGTCGCATCCGCATGAGGGCAAGTGGGTGTGGTATCTCGGCGGTGAGATCGCGGAGAAGGGAGCCAAACTGAGCGATGCCGAAACGCTCCAGCGCGCCAAGGAGGAGATGGAAAGTATCTTCCCTTCGGTCAACTGGAGTGAAGTGGAATGGGCGTGTTTTGCCGTGGATCGTGCCGAGCCGCGTGATCCGAAGGGGCAATTGCCGCCCGAGCCCCGCTTGCTGGCGAAGGGCAACAGCATCATCGCCTGGCCCACGAAGCTGGTCTATGCACCGCTCTTGGCGGACCGGGTCATCGAGTCCCTGCCGGGACTCGGTATCAAACCTTCACCATTAGCAGACTTTTCCTCGCTGCCTGCTGCTGAAGTTGGACAACTCCCTTGGCAGCAAGCCCGAGATTGGAGGCGCTTGTGAGTCAGGTGCCCCAACGTCAGTTCGGCCAGCTGGACTTGCATGGCAGCGTCATCGGCTTGGGCACAGTGAAATGGGGCCGCAATCAAAAGGTGAAGTATGCGCCCTTCGAGTTGCCCTCTGATGAAACGCTGGTGCAGTTGCTCGATACGGCTGAATCACTCGGCATCAATGTCATCGACACTGCACCGGCGTATGGCATCGCCGAGGAACGTGTGGGCAAGCTGTTGCAAGGACGTCGTGAGCGCTATCTGCTGATGTCCAAGGTGGGTGAGGAATTTGCGAACGGTGAATCCACATATGAGTTCAGCGCGGAGAGCGTGGAGCGCAGCATCGCCCGCAGTTTGCAACGCCTACACACAGATCATCTTGATCTTGTGATGCTGCATTGCCAACCGGATGACATGAGCGCCATCACAGGTTCACCCGCGCTGGAGACGTTGGCCAAGTTGAAAGCCAAAGGGATGCTCCGCTACTACGGCGTCTCCTCTATGACGCTGGAAGGCGGTATGAAGGCGTTAGAGTTGAGTGACGCAGTGATGGTGGCGTGGAACTTCGAGTATCGCGCACAGGAAGAAGTCATTCGCCAGGCTGGCAAACTGGGTAAGGCGGCTCTGCTCAAGCGCGCGCTGCTCTCAGGAAATCTGCATCCGGCCGGTGCTGGAAAGAATCTGGTGGAGACGTGTGTGCATGCCGCGCTGGATTTGCCGGAAGTTTCTTCGCTCATCGCGGGCACCATCAATGTGACCCATCTCCGCGAGAATGCCGGAGCTGCGATGAATTGGCCGGGCAAGGCTTGATCATTCTGCCGGCTCTTCGTGGCGCATATCCCCCCGGAAAAACTTCGTGATGGCGACCGGAACATTCTCCGGTATCTCGTGTCCGCCCGGATGAACGAGCGAGATCACGGGAGTGCCGTTCCGGGAGCGATAGAGAGTGCCTTGACGGCCCCATTGCTTGCCGGGGCCATCGCAGCCGTTCAACTTGCGTAGAGCTTCCACGGCTTCCAGCTGTTTTTCATATTTCACTAGCGGATCTTTGCGTCCGGAGATGCTCAGGACGGACTTAGGTTTCAGTTGGGGGATCATCCGGTTGGCGTTTGGTGCCGCACACGGAGCCACCGCAGCGATCTTGTCCCCACGCGCCGCCCACAGCACGTAGGTGAATCCGCCGCCGTTGGAGAAGCCGGTCACGTAGATGTGCTTGGCGTCTGCTTTACCTGACTTGAGCAGACGGTCCAGCACCGCATCGAAAAACTTTAGATCACGATCATCGTAATCACCGGGATTGCCCTGCCAGCCGGGCTTCTTGCCCTCCGGGTCACCGGCTGATTTGGTATTCAATCCTTGCATGTGAACCGAAATCGCTTCGGGCCAGTTCTTGGGCAGGGAAAATTGGCTGATGGCTTTCTCCATCGTTCCACCATGACCATGAAAGACAAAGACGACCGGGGCCGGATTCTTGGCGGCGGAAGGCGGGATGAAAATGATGGCCTCGCGAGCGGCTCCCTCGATGGTGAACACTTCGCGATGAAAATTAGGGCGATTCCCTTTCTTTTCGGCAGCGTGACTGAAACCGGGTGACAGGAGGCAGAGCAATAGCAAGGACCAAACCAAGCGTCCCAAGTAACGTAGTGTTTTCATGGTCACCATCCAAAGGCACTTCGCGACATGCTTGTCGTCGTTGCCGGAGTATGGCGGGAATCAAAACAGGATTGTGCCGTTTGGCAATGCTGCTTTGAACCTCTGTCGGATGAATGGGTTACGCCGCGCTCAGTTCGCGTTCTTCCCGTTGATTCTCTGCTTTGCCCGGCATGGGGTGCAGGTTATCCGCTTGTTGGCGGGAGAATTCTTCTAGAAAGCTGCGGAAGGCTTGCAGCATGGGTTGATCCATCCTCTGCTTCAGAAATACGGCGGCAACCTGGCGGACCGTTTTTTTGTGCTTGGGAAAAAGCTCAATCAGTTCACCGGATGCCAAGGCATCTTTGACGGCTGCCAAGGGCAGGCAGGTAAAACCATGGGTGGCCTGTAATGCTCTCAGTATGCTCTCAGGGTGATCAAAGTGCAGGATGGGGGGCGCGTGATAATCCAATTCATGCAATTTTTGCCGCACTAAGCTGCTGGTGTGGGTGTCCGCAGAATAGGCTACGAAAGGTCTTCTCTTCAGCTCCAACTCTACCCTGGCCCGGCCCGGTTTT
>CAZRGY010000289.1:0-5907 GCA_964599715.1 uncultured Verrucomicrobiota bacterium
GCGAATGTGGTGCGGGTGCATTTGCAGTATGGGAAGTTCATGGACGCGCCGGACCGGGCGAATGTGAACGCGATCAAGCAGTATCAGCGGATGGTGAAGCTGGCGGAGGAGGTGGGCATCTATCTGGATGTGACGGGGCTGGCGTGTTACCGGCCGGCGGATGTGCCGAAGTGGTATGACGCGATGGAGGAGCAGGAGCGGTGGGCGGCGCAGGCGAAGTTCTGGAGCATCATCGCGCAGGCGGGTAAGGGGAGTCCGGCGATCTTCTGCTACGATCTCATCAATGAGCCGCTCTCTCCAGGCGGTAAACGTGAGGCTGGCAAGTGGTCGTCCGGCAATCTTTTTGGCGGGTTTGATTTCCTGCAATACATCGCGCTGGACCCGGCGGGGCGGAAGCGGGAGGATATCGCGGCGGCGTGGATCAAGGAGTTGACGGCGGCCATCCGTGAGGAGGACAAGGAGACGCTCATCACGGTGGGGATGTTGCCGTGGTCGCGGCAGTGGAAGTTCTTGTCGGGTTTCCTGCCGAAGACAGTGGGGCCGGAGCTGGATTTCCTGTGTGTGCATATCTATCCAGACAGCAAGAAGCCGGGCGAGGAGATGGAGTGCTTGAAGCAGTTCGATATCGGCAAACCGATCGTGATCGAGGAGACGTTTCCGCTGAGTTGCACGGTGGCGGAGCTGGAGAAGTTCCTGCTGGCTTCACGGGAGTTGGCGTGCGGCTGGGTGGGGCACTATGACGGGGCGACGATCGAGGAGATCGATGGCTTCGAGAAGGCGGGCAAGATGACGATGCCGCAGGCGGTGTATCGCGAGTGGCAGAAGCTTTTCCTGCGATTGGCCCCGGAGATGCTTGGGAGAAATTGAACGAAAGCGGTTTATCGCCTTTATGCGCAGAGAAGAGATTCAGACGGCCTTGGCGGAGGTGCGGGCGGTGTATGCCGAATTGGCGAAACGCCCGGTGGAGCGTCAGTGTATGGTGCGCACCGAGTGTTGCCAGTTCAAGCTGACGGGGCGCACGCCGATGCTCACCAAGGGTGAGGCGCTACTGGCAGCCCGGGCATTCAAGGCGACGGGGCGCAAAGAATTGCCTGATCCCAAGGATGGTTCCTGTCCGCTGCTCAAGCCGGAAACGGGCAAGTGCATGATCTATGCGGACCGGCCGTTTGGTTGCCGCACGCATTTCTGTGATGCTGCCGGTGGGCCGTATGCGCGGAAGGATGTGGTGGATCTAATCCGGCGCTTGGAGGCGGTGGACTTGCAACAAGGCGGAGATGGCCCGAGGAGAATACAAGCTGCGGTGGGGGATCTGATTTGATCGAGTGGGGACAAGTATTTTGAAAAAGCTGTTGAAATCAGGAAATGTCGACCTACTATTCCGCCACCTCAAAGGTTTTGCCTAAGAGAAAGTGGCCGGGACGTAGCGTAGCTTGGTAGCGCGTCTGAATGGGGTTCAGAAGGTCGTGAGTTCGAATCTCACCGTCCCGACCATCTCTTTGGGTAACTTCCCCTCAAACTAGTATCGAACGAGGATTCCCTTGCCCATCGGCTTCCCCCGGAAAACTCATGGCTCGCAGGGTGCCCTCCGCCGACCAATGGCGCAAAAATGGGTGAATCACCCAACTGGCGATAAGCAATACGACAGTGGCGATGAGGGCGTATAGCTCCGCTCCATGTGAATGGTAGCGCAAGAGCCAACCGCAGCCGCCAATAGTGTGGCCGAGGATCAAAACCACATAGGAGCGCAGAGCAATCCATGCGGCAGTGCAGCAGAGCAGGAACCAAGTGATGATCAACCAGCCGAGCGTGCCGGGTATCATCAACAGTGGATGGATACGCAGGGCGACGAGGACAAAAGGATTCCCATCGGAGGCGTCACCGTAGTTTCCATTCCAGTAATCACCCGGTTGATAATACAGCGTGGCGATGGCATCAAAAGCCGCGAGCAGGAAGGGGAGAAAAAGCAGCCGCAAAGAGAGTTTTTGTGCGGCAGTCATGGTGAACGATCATTCTGCGGCGGGCTTCTCGCCTTTGGCTTCCTTTTCCTTGCGCTCGAGCGTGGTGGTGACGCGTTCCTTCAGCACGCCATAATCTTCATGGGTGACCAATGAAAGATGGGTGCGTGCCTCGGCGAACTTGCCCTGGTTCATCTTGAAGCGTGCCAGATGGATTTGCACACCTTGTCGTTCGTAGTCATCACGGGCTTTGCTCAAGGCGTAGTCCCATGCTGCTACAGCGTCTTCATTGCGCTGTGGTTTGATGCCGTAGTAGGTCTGGGCGATATCTTGGGCGAGGATGAAATTATCGGGATCGAGTTTGAGCGATTTTTGATACAGCTCCAGAGCCTTGTTGAAAACCTGTTCTTCCTCGATGCCGTAATATTCTTTGGCGTCTTTGCGGAAGAGGTAAACCGTGGTGCCGAAATTGTGGTAATAGACCGCTTCATTCGGGTTCAACTCGATGGCCTTGGCATAGTATTCAAAGGCCTTCTTAACGGGGCTCTTGTGGCCGTAGTAGTTGGCCAGATTGTTCCATGCCGCAGGATCGGTGGGGTCCAGTTCCCGGGCTTTTTCCCATTTGGCCGCCGCTTCACTTTCCTGACCGATCTCGTTCAGGTATGAACCGAAAGCGAGCCAGCCTTTGACATGCTTCGGATTCTTCTCGAGGAATTTTTCATAAGCGGTTTTGACCGCTTCCAGGCGCTCGCGGATTTTTGCATTGAGAGTGATGTTCGGGGCGGCCGCACCAGTCTTTTCCTCCATCGCCTGTGCATCCCGAATCCACTTGTCGATCTCTTCGGTAGTGTTTTCGTCCAGCTCGAGCAATTGCCGGTAGGCTTTTTCAGCCGGGTCGTTGGCGCTGGTGACGGCTTCCACTGAAACGCCAGTGGTCTGGGTGACAAAATTGCTCACGGCCACCGGTTGATTGGTGGACATCAAAGCACTGATTAAACCGACTAACAGTTGGCTCACGGTCTTAAGATAGCATCAATGGGTGGTGTTTCACAATGGCCAAAGCGCAGGCCTACTTTACTGCCCGGATCAGCACCCACATGGGAGACTTGCCTGTGGGATACACCTTGAGGGGCTTAAGTGCTCCGTTACCGCGATCAATCCGATAGACTACCAATTGGTTGGAGCCCTGCCCGGCTGCGATGAGGAAATCACCGCTGGGATCGATCTCAAATTCGCGCGGAGTTTTCTCCGTGGGCGTTCTCCCGAGGAATTTCAGTTTCCCGGTCGCTCCATCAATCGCGTAGCCGGCAAGGCTGTCGTGTCCGCGGTTGGAGGCATAAAGGAATTTTCCATCCGGGGTCACATGGATGTCTGCGGTCGTGTTCCTGCCCGTGAAATCAGCGGGCAGGGTGGGGAGGCGGTCGATGGCCTTCAAACTGCCGTGATCCAGTGAGTATTCGTAGCTGGTTACCGTGCTGCCTTTTTCATTCACCACGAAAACCCATGGCTTGGTCGGGTGAAAAGTGAAATGGCGCGGCCCGTCTTTCTCTGGCGTGCTGACAGCCGCCAGGCGAAGCGGATTCAACGATCCTTTTTTGACATCAAAATGATACTGCTGCACTTGATCGCTGCCGCAGTTGGGGATATAAACGAACTTGTTGGACGGGTCCGTCATGATGGAATGCGGGTTCTTACCCGTGGCGATGACCGTGGCCGCATTGCTGTTCACTGTGAGGTCGTCATTGAGCGGGTAGGTCGCGGCCTGATCGCCGTTGTAAGAGGCCATGAGCAGGAACTTGCCGCTGTGATCAATCGCCAGATAGACGGGGTTGTTCACCACCGGTGTGGTGGTAAGCGGCTTGAGCATGCCATCTTTGGGGTTTAGCTCATAAGCACCCACTGATTTCGTGGAACGCAAAGCTGCATAGAGGTGTTTGCCGTTCGGATGAAAGGTGAGTGCCCCCGGTCCGTTCTCGGCCGGGAAACTCCCTTTAGCGGTCAATTCACCCGTTTCGGTGTTCAGATGGTAAAGGAGGATTTGATTGTCACCACTGGCGGAGACATACACCAGCGAAGTGCCGGCGTGTGCCAGCCCGGTGAGGATGACGAGTGTCAAGGCGAGCAGGGGGGCAAATAGCCGTTTGTTCATATGCATGATTGGATGCCGGATGGTTGTGGTCTGTTCAATGAATAGTAAGGTTTGTTGCTGTTTCTGCAATCCCTGCGTGACCAGTTCGTTTCAATCACTTGCTGGACGCCCTCTGCTTAGCCCGTTACGCTGATTTTCATGCAGTTGGAAGATCATGTTGGCGATGTCTTGGCCAAGGCCAGGAGCTTTACGGGTACGGCGCCAGATGTCCTTGCCCAAGCGGCGGGATTGACGGTGGCGGAGTACGCCCAGCTCGAGGATGCAGGCCAATGCGGAAAGACGCCGAACTATCCTGCACTGGCCAAGCTCCTCTTGGTGGATAGCGCCAAATTGGAAGCGCTCGCCAAAGGCTGGCTGCCGCTACCGACGGATACCTCCACCTGGCGGGAGATTCGCCAGATCACCTCACCCGCCCGCAGCATGAAGGTGCATTGCTACCTGATCTGGGATGAGGTGACGCGTGATGCCGCCTTGTTCGACACGGGCACAGATGCCGATGCCATTTTTAAGATCCTCGATGAGGAACAGCTGACCCTGCGTTACATCTTCATCACGCACTCACATTGGGATCATGTGGAGGTGCTGGGGACGCTTCGGGAGAAGTATCCGCTGGTGCGTATCCGCTCCGGCTCAAAGAAAGTGCCGGTGGAGCAACGGAACAAGCCCAGCGAATGTGTGCAGCTCGGTAGCCTGCGCATCAGCCACCGCGAGACGCCCGGGCATTGCGAGGATGGTGTGACGTATATCGTGGGCAACTGGCCGGAAGATGCACCGCATGTGGCGATTGTGGGCGATGCGATTTTTGCCGGATCGATGGGTGGCGCGCGTGAACTTTTAGATTTGGCCCGGCAAAAAGTGCGCGAACAGATCCTTACCTTGCCTGCGGACACCTTGATCTGTCCCGGTCATGGACCGTTGACGACGGTGGCTCAGGAAAAATCGCACAATCCCTTTTTCTAAGCTCACTTCCTCCGCATACCCATGGCCAGGCGGCGGCGCAACTCTTCACGGTTTGCTGCATCGTAGAAATCCACCGGGTTATAATCATCCGTCAGCACGATTCCATGTGCCGGGTTTGGCTGATCGTGCTCGTTGCGGAAGGCATACTCAGCCTCGCTTTTCTTCGAAGCATGAACCCGTTCCAGATCGGGCTCCCGGACCCGTTTCAATTCCTCCGTATCCGCTGCTACAAAGAAGATGTTCCCGCCACCCGAGTGGTGGATTTTCACACTTTTGAAGACCGCTTTAAGTGTCTTGTCCATCGAGGCCAGCAGAAAATCTTTGCCTGCGGTAAAATCGCCAAAACTGTTGATCACCAGCACACCGCCGGGTTTGAGGCGGCTCTTGATCGAGGTAAATGCCTCACGCGTCATCAAGTGAGAGGGGGAGGAGTCACCGAGGAACGCATCCAGGATCACGACATCGTAGCTTTTCTTTGACTCGTTCAGGCATTGCCGTCCATCGCCAATGGTCAGATTCATCTTCTCCGGTTGCAGATCAAAGTATTTTTGACCGAGTGGCACCACGGCCGGATTGATCTCCACCACATCCACCTTGCAGCCGTCTTGGACAAACTCCATCGGCACGATGCCCACGCCCAAACCGATGCACAGGACTTCATCCAAAGGTTCGCGATACATCTGTGCCAGGCCATGCAGCATGTAGGTGAAGAGCGAGATGCTCTTCTTCGCTTCTGGATCATAGGTGTTCTGCCACAAGTAGTCGTTCAGGTAATATAGGTTGCCGGTTGTTTTTTCGCGCAAGACCAGCAACTGGCCGAAGTCAGAGTTGCTGCGCCACAAT
>CAZRGY010000290.1:0-5907 GCA_964599715.1 uncultured Verrucomicrobiota bacterium
TTTCTTGGCGGCATTGCCCAAGGCTCCATTGTAACAGGCGGCATAGGCGGCGGCGGCAGATTTGCTCCTTGCACCCATCTCGCGGGCCCGGACCTATAAGGTGTTCTCCTTATATACAGCTAGAGGCAATTGCCCGAATCTTTTGAAACCGGGCTGTTCACCTGATAGCGGGCGGTTCCATTTATGCTGTGCAAGGTGTTGTGGGACATACGTCTGGCTGTGAAAACGCCAGATGAGTGCATGGCCAGCGGCAGCAGGCGATGGCCTGCGGACTCGCAGATATGATTTTAAGATGAAGTTGCAGACGTCAGGCAAACTTGTACGACGGCGGGTAAAGCGGGCGGGCAAAAGCCCGGCCCGGCCCGCCAAGAGTTCATTACCGGTCATCGCCATGGCCGCTTCGGCGGGCGGTTTGAATGCCTTGTCGGTCATCCTAACCGCTTTGCCGGCGGATTTTCCGGCGAGCATTGCCATCGTGATGCACCTGGCTCCTGATCATAAAAGCATCCTGGCCGAGATTCTGGACCGGCGCAGCCCGTTGGAGGTCAGGCAGGCGAAGACCGGGGATTTTCTCTGTCCGGCGTGCGTTTTTGTAGCCCCGCCGAATCACCACCTGTTCGTGGATAAGGCCGGACGGCTCAAGCTTTCCTCACCCGCCGCCGATAAAGTCCATTATGCCCGGCCTTCCGCCGAGCCTTTGTTTGCCTCGGTGGCGGCAGTTTACCGAAAGCTGGCCATCGCGGTGGTGCTCACCGGGGGAGACGGCGATGGCTCCTTCGGGGTGCAGATCATCAAGGACCAGGGCGGCATGGTCATCGCGCAGGACCGGCCTACGTCGCAAGATTTTTCCATGCCGGAGACCTCGATCCAGACGGGTGATGTGGATTTCATCCTGCCACTGGACCAGATCGCCCCCAAGTTGATCGAACTGGTGGGAAGTGCAGGCGGGCGGGCGCGAGCCGTCAAAAGCGGACGTAAGCGCACCCCGGCGAGACAGGTGACACCGCGCTATGCAGCCAAAAGGAAAGGTGCCATGATGAGGGATCAAGACCTAAGTGCATGAAAAAAAATCCTTCACCGGCCCAGCACCGCAACAAAGCAGCCAAGCATACTTCCCAGGGAGCTGTCGCCCCGCCGGTTGGAAGCTCATTCCCCATCGTCGCGATCGGGGCATCGGCGGGCGGCCTGGAGGCGTTGGAACAGTTTCTCTCCCATGTACCCAGGAAGAGCGGCCTGGCCTTTGTCATCGTGCAGCATCTCGACCCGACCCACAAAGGGATCATGCCGGAGCTGCTGCAACGCGCCACCGCCATGAAAGTCGTCCAGGTCAAGGACCATCTCACCGTGCGGGTGGACTGTGTCTATGTGATCCCGCCGAACAAGGACATGACCATCCTGCACGGCGTCCTCTACCTGCTGGACCCGGCGGCGCCGCGCGGCTTGCGGCTGCCCATCGATTTCTTTTTCCGGTCACTGGCGCAGGACCAGGAGGAGCGGAGCATCGGAGTGATCCTTTCCGGCATGGGTTCCGATGGCACGCTGGGCTTGCGGGCCATCAAGGAGAAGGCGGGTGTGGTGCTGGTGCAGGAGCCGGCGACAGCCAAATTTGACGGGATGCCCCGCAGCGCGATCGATGCGGGCCTGGCGGACATCGTGGCTCCGGCAGGCGAACTGCCGGGGAAAATCGTCGCTTATCTTCAGCGTTCCCCTTTGATCTCACGTACGGAAGTGAGCTGCGAAGACAAGTCGCGCAGTGCCTTGGAAAAAACAGTCATCCTGTTGCGCGACCGTACCGGCCATGACTTTTCCCTCTACAAGCGGAACACGCTCTACCGCCGGATTGAGCGGCGCATGGGCATCCACCAGATCGATCGGATGGCTGGGTATGTCCGTTACCTGCAGGAAAACTCCCAAGAACTGGACTTGCTCTTCAAGGAGCTGCTGATCGGGGTGACAAATTTCTTTCGAGATCCGGCGGCCTGGGAGCAATTGCGCACCCAGGCCATTCCAGAACTGCTTGCCGCCCGCGCCCCCGGCCACGCCTTGCGGGCGTGGGTGCCCGGTTGCTCGAGCGGTGAAGAGGCTTATTCGCTGGCCATGGTGTTCAGGGAGGCAGCAGAAGAGGCCATGCCAAAGATGAACTTCACCCTCCAAATCTTCGCCACTGATCTGGACCAGGATGCCATCGACAAGGCGCGTCAGGGTTTCTTTCTGGAGAACATCGCTGCCGATGTCTCGCCGGAGCGGCTCAGCCGTTTCTTCACCAAGGAAGACCGGGGCTACCGGGTGCGCAAAGAGATCCGGGAGATGGTGATATTCGCGCCCCAGAACCTCGTGATGGACCCGCCCTTCACGAAGCTCGACATCCTTTCCTGCCGCAATCTGCTTATCTACCTCTCTCCGGAGGTGCAGAAGAAGCTGATGCCGCTGTTTCACTACAGCCTCACTCCCGGCGGTCTGCTGCTGCTTGGCAGTGCGGAAACCGTAGGTGCCTATACCGATCTTTTCGTGCTCTGCAGCGGCAAATCCAGAATGTTCCGGCGAAGGGAGTCCGTTCTGCGATCCGAACCGGTTGATTTCCCGTCTTTATTCGGTGCCATACCCGTCGTCTTGCCTGAATCTCAGGCCTCGACGAAACCACCGGTCAGCCTTCAGACGCTGGCGGATGAACTCATCCTCCAGCGCTTCGCTCCGCCCGCCGTGCTCGTGAATGACAAGGGTGACATTCTCTATATCAGTGGGCGGACGGGCAAATATCTGGAACCGGCGGCTGGCAAAGCCAACTGGAACATCTTCGTCATGGCGCGGGAAAACCTGCGCTATGAGCTATCCACCGCGTTCCAGAAGGCGCTCCGTCACAAAGAGCCGATCGTGCTCCACGGCCTGCGGGCCGGGACCGGCGATGATTCTCAGCGCGTGGATGTGAGCCTCCAACGGCTTGATGCAGCCGGGCCGTTGCAAGGGCTGGTGATGATCGTCTTTACGGAAGTAGCCACGTCACTTCCGGCGCAGCCATCTGGTCGGGCACCCAAGACCAGCACCCGTGGATCACGGGTGGCGGAATTGGAGCGAGAGCTGCTGAAAGTCCGTGCCGAAGCGCGGGCCACCCATGAGGATATGCAGACCTCGCAGGAGGAGTTCCGCTCCGCCAACGAGGAGCTGCAATCCACCAACGAGGAACTGCAATCCACCAACGAGGAACTCACCACCTCGAAAGAGGAGATGCAGTCCCTGAACGAGGAGCTGCAGACTGTGAACGGCGAGCTGCAGGCGAAGGTGGACGAACTGTCCCGCGCGAGCAACGACATGAAGAACCTGCTCGATAGTACGGACATCGCGACGCTGTTTCTGGACAACGACCTCAATGTGCGGCGGTTCACCCCGCAGGCGACGAAGATCATCAAGCTCATCCCGGCGGATGCGGGGCGGCCCATCACCGACCTGGCCTCGCAACTGAACTACCCGGAGCTGGCGGACGATGCGCGGGAAGTGCTGCGCAAGCTGATCGCGGTGGAGAAGCCGGTAAGCGCGAGCGATGGCCGCTGGTTCACCATCCGCATCATGCCCTACCGCACGATGGATGACCGGATTGATGGGGTGGTCATCACCTTTGCGGACATCACCACAGCCAAGACACTGGAGGCGAGTTTGCGCAGCCAGCAAGCCCAGCCGGAGAAACTCAGCAAAGAAAAACCCGTAAAACGGAGCAAGGCTGTCCGAAAAGCCAGCCGTTCCCGTGCCTCATGAAACGCCCGGCTAAAACCACCAAACTGCCGCTCTCCGCCAAAGCGACGGATGAATTGCACCTGCGCGCTGAGGAAGAACTGGTCAAGCTGCGGCCTAGCCTGAGAAAGCAAAAGCTAACGAAACGGACAGGGGAACCCGTTCTGGACGCCCAGCGGCTGGTCCATGAGCTGGAAGTGCATCAGGTAGAGTTGGAGATGCAGAACGCCGAGCTGCAAGCTGGGAGAAACAAGCTGGAGGCGCTTTTGGAGCGCTATACCGACCTTTACGATTTTGCCCCGGTCGGCTACTTCACCCTGGACCTTAACTGCATTGTCGTGGAAGCGAATCTTACCGGCACAAAACTGGTCGGCATCGAGCGTTCACGGTTGGTGGGCCAGTTGTTTGGCGTGCTGGTGGCTCCGGGATTGCGGTCCACTCTCCATGCTTTCCTCAAGCAGGCTTTTCTGGGGCAGGGCAAGCAGTCAGGTGACTTCACGTTGTTGCACAAGAACCAGACGGTGAGCATCGAGGCACGCCGCTCTCCCAACGGCCGGGAATGCCGTGTCGCCATGATTGATATCACCGAACGTCGGCAGGTGGAGGACAAAGTGCGGGTCTCGGAGATCCGCTACCGCCGGCTCTTTGAAGCGGCGCACGACGGTGTCCTGTTGTTGGACCCCGGCACCCGCAAGATCACCGATGCCAATCCATTCATGACAAAGCTGCTCGGTTACCCGCAGGAGCAACTGGTGGGGAAGGAGCTGTTCGAGATCGGGCTGCTGAAGGACGAGGCCGCGAGCCAGGAGATGTTCCGCAAGTTGAGGAAAAGCCACGAGGTCCGCTACGAGGACTTGCCGCTGGAAAGCCGCGAAGGCCGGCATCAGGAAGTCGAGGTGGTGGCCAATCTGTATCAGGAAAACGGTCACTCCGTCATCCAGTGCAATATCCGCGACATCACGGAACGGAAGCACGCGGAGGATCTATTGCGCCGGAGTGAAGCGCTCTTCTCCACCCTCATCATGCAGGCACCTTTCGGGGTGTATGTGGTGGATGAACGGTTGCGTCTGCTCCAGGTCAATCTCAAGGCCCAACCCATTTTCTGCAATGTTCATCCCTTGCTGGGCCGGGATTTTCCCGAGGTCCATCAGATCCTTTGGACGAAGCAGGTCTCGGACCCGATCATCGCGCACTTCCGGCACACCCTGAAGACAGGCGAGATATATACGGCCCCGGAATTCTCTGCGCGCCGCCGGGATACGGGCGTGCTGGAGTGTTACGAATGGCAGATCCAGCGGGTGACTCTGCCCTCGGGCGAGCACGGCGTGATGGCTTTCTTCAACGACATCACCGAGCGTAAACGGGCAGAAGGCGTGCAACGACACCTGGATGTGATGACCGCCTCGAACGCGAAGCTGGAACAGGAGATCGTCCGGCGGCAAGTGGTGGAGGAGACGCTCCGGAAGAGCGAGCGGCATCAGACCCAGTTGTTGCAACAGACGCGGGCGATGAAGAATGAACTCCGGCAGTTGTCCCATCACGTCCTGCATGTGCAGGAGGAGGAGCGCAAACGTGTGAGCCGGGAGCTGCATGATGAGATCGGCCAGACGCTGGTGGGCATCAATGTGCATCTGGCCGGCTTGTCGGATGATTTCCCGGACAGCCGCCAGCAGTTCCAGCGGAAAATCTCCCGGACGCGGAAGTTGGTGGCCAAATCAGTGGAGGTCGTGCACCGCTTCGCCCGGGAGCTGCGCCCCACGGTGCTGGATGACCTGGGACTGATCCCGGCGCTGATGGCTTTCCTGAAGGACTTCAACAAACGGACGGGCGTGCGCACGAATCTGTCCGCTTACGCGGCCATCGAAAAATTGAGCATCGCCAAGCGGACCGTACTTTACCGGGTCGCTTATGAGGCGCTCAACAACGTGGCCCAGCATGCGGAGGCCAGCCGGGTGACCGTGGGTTTCGAGCAACAGGCAGGCCAGGTCTGCATGACCATCAAAGATGATGGCAAAGCTTTCCTGACCGAGAAAAAGCTGCCGGCCAAGAAGCGCAATCGCCTCGGGCTGCTGGGTATGCGGGAACGTCTGGAAATGGTTGGTGGCAGCTTCGAGATCACCTCGGTCGTGGGTCAAGGCACCAGCATCAAGGCCCAGATTCCGCTCAGCAACACCGGCAGACGCA
>CAZRGY010000291.1:0-5891 GCA_964599715.1 uncultured Verrucomicrobiota bacterium
GGGAATGGGCACAAAAACGTGGCTTTCCCGTCCATCATCACGGGCAATTTCGGCTATCCGCTGGATCTGGCCACGCAGGTGGCGGTGCAGGAGATCGCCAAGTTCCAGACGGAGAACAAGGGGATCGAGACGGTGTATCTCGTCGGCTATGATGACGACGCGGTGGCCGCTTTCACCAAATCCCTGCGCGAGATCACCGCTTAAGGCGGGCGGAAATTCAGCGCACTTAGGGCTGTGTTCTCAGGAAAATCCGCCTGTTTTACTCCGCTTGTCTTTTTAACCGCGCGGCTTAGACTATTCTTATGAAGAAAGACGTGGTGCCCGTGACCATCCGTGGGATTTTGCCCACTAACACCGGGTGCGCCATCTTCTTGGGTAACGATGACAAGGTCTTCGTCATCCAGGTGGAGAACAACATGGGCGCGGTCATCGGGATGTTCGTGCAGGATGCTCCCAAGGAGCGTCCGTTGACGCACGACCTCATGCTCAACATCTTCAAGGGCTTCAGCATCACGGTGGAACGCATCGTCATCACGGAGATCAAGAACTCGACTTACTTCGCGCGGCTCACGTTGCTGCAGGAGAATGAACTGGGCAAAAAGATTGTGGAGATCGATGCCCGGCCGAGCGATTGCCTTGCCTTTGCCGCCGCCCAAAAGAAACCCATCTTCGTCTCCGCTTCCCTGTTCGCGCAGGTGGAAGACATGACAGAGCATCTCCAACGCATCCAGAGCGAAGAGGACCCCGGAGTCTGATCATGGCCCGCGCTGCGACTTCCACCGCCACGAATCCCGTGGCTCTCATCTGTGGTGAGGATGAATACGCCGTGAAACAGCGCGCGAAGCAGCTCTATGATGCCTGGTGCACCGAGCTCGGCGGCATGGATCACGAACTCGTGGATGCGACCGTGAGCAACGCCGGTGAAGCCGAGCGCGCGGTGGCCAAGCTGCGTGAAGCCCTTCAGACACTGCCCTTCTTCGGTGGCGGCAAGGTCGTCTGGTTGAAGGACTGCAACTTCTTGGGCGACGAACGCACGGCCAGTTCCGCGGCAGTCACCAACATGTTGGGCGAACTCGCGCAAGAGCTGAAAGAATTTCGTTGGGACAATGTCCGCCTCATCATCAGCGCGGGCAAGGTGGACAAACGCAAGGTCTTCTACAAAGCCCTCGATAAGATCGGTCAGGTGGAGAATTTTGCCGGCCTTTCGACGGATGATAAAGATTGGGCCGCGAAAGCGGAATCCATGGCCGAGGGACACTTCAAAGCCGCTGGCAAACGCATCGCGGACAATGCCCTGGCCGAGTTCGTCGCGTGCATCGGGCCATCTCCCCGTCAACTCGGCAGCGAGGCAGAGAAACTCTCCCTCTATGTGGGTGACCGCGATACCATCACGCATGAGGACGTGGAGGCCATCGTCACCAAGAACAAGCAGTCCCGGGCTTTTGCCTTGGCGGATGCCTTGGGGGATCGTGACCTCGTGCGCGTGTTGCGGACTCTCGATGAAGAGTTGTGGATGACCAAGTTCGACAAGGAAAGATCGGAGATCGGTCTACTCTATGGCCTGATCAGCAAGGTGCGCGTGCTGCTCTTCTTGAAAGAGGCGGCCCGCGTGGGGTGGTTGAAATTGGAGGGCGATTACAACCGGTTCAAGAGCCAGCTCGACCGGCTACCGGCCGATCAGTTGCCTGACGAGAAGAAGTTGAACCCGCTCACCATGCATCCCTTTGTCCTCTTCCGGGCCGTATCGCAATGCCCCAATTACTCGATTGATGAATTGGTCCGGGCGATGGAATTACTGCTTACCTGCAATTTGCAACTCGTCTCCAGCCGGACGGACAAGTCGCTTGTCCTGCAGCAAACGCTGGTGGAAATCGTTGGCCAAGTGGCACCTAAGCCGCGTCGGGCCGCCGGCCGTTCTTGGTGAGATTCAGTATGGAGACGTATTTTATGTTACATTTGCCAGCACACCTTGACCCTTTGGTAAACGGAACTCATATTAGGGGCAGGCTGTCTGTAGCCAATTAAGTCGTATGGGCGCAACTCCCACCAGTATTCAAGTCTCTGTGGTGGACCCCGTGGCCTGCATCAAGGTCGCAGGGCGGGCAAACTTTTCCGTGAGCGTCGATTTCAAGACGCTCCTCCATGAACTTCACGAGCGGGGTTTCCGGCTTTACCTGTTGGATCTGTCCGAATGCGTGATCATGGACAGCACCTTTCTAGGCATCCTTTCCGGTTTCTCCACGAAGCTGGGTGAAGAGGCGAAGAACCCAAAGACCCCCTGCGTGCAGATGCTCAATGCCAATGAGCGCGTGAAAGCCCTCATCGAGAACTTGGGGATGGAACAACTCTTCAAGTTCCGTAGCGGGAATAATCCTTTCGATCCGAAGTTTGAAGAGGTGCAAACCTCGGGCGAGCAGAACAAAGCCGAAGTGACCCGCACCTGTCTGCAGGCTCACGAGACGCTGATGCTCATCAATCCCAAGAATGTGCCGAAGTTCAAGGACGTGACCAAATTTCTCGCGGAGGATCTTAAGAAAGAAGAATCCTCCAAAACGGTCGATTAATCGGCGTCCTCTTCCTCATCCGGCTCAGGAGTCCGTACGTAAAAGTCTGCGGCCCGTTCAGTAGTCTTCTCTCCGACCTTGATGAACCTGCCTCCGAGCCCTTCGTTGATGGCGTGGAATGCTTCGCGCGCTGTGGCACCTGCCTTGGCTACCTCGGTCTCTTGGAAACTGTCTTCCTCATCCTCTGTTTCATTCAGCAGGCGGGTCACCTGTCGCATCGTCAGGGCATCATGCACCACGATGATCTCGCCCTCTTTTTCATCCCACGGTTCAGGCCGGTCCGGCTGGGTGCTCAGCCAGTTGATCAATGCATTGGCGGCGAAAGTTTGGTGTGTGTCCTCGATCGCTTCCAGCGGTGCATCCGGATTACCTGACCGCGCTTCCGCGGCGATCTCCTCCAGCGTGTACCCACCGCGTTCCGCCACCCAGGCATTGTTGTCGTTGTAAGCTTTTATGAATCGGGGGGCGAAGTCTTCCGCAGTCGCCGGAGTGATTCCATCTGACCGTCGTTCGGCGATCAACCTTTGGAAAAGCTCCTCCGCGCTGGCATTCGCATCCCGGATGATTTGATGCTGGGCAGGGCGGCCCAGACCTGAGCCTTGCTGTTTGTCGCAGTAGGTCACACTGGAGCCGTCATCATAGTGAGTCACCAGATCCAGGCAGGCCATGCTCTTAAGCCAATGCACGGCCGCCAGTGTATTCGTCTCCGGATGTACCAGTCCCACGGTGTAAGCATCAAACATCCCGTCGAGAGAGTATGCTCCCACCATCTGAAAGCCGTTCGCTTGCAAGGCAGCAAGCCGACTTTTCACGCCTTCTTCCTCGAGCCATTCAGGGTCCTCTACGGGAGTGAGTTCCAGTTTGAATGGTGGTGGCATACTGCCCGCCACCTGTTTGATCGCCTCCGAAACCTTGCCGACTATTTTCCGCAATACGAAACGTATAACTAGTACGACCAACAACAAGCCGATGAATATCCCCAGCAGAATATACAACAGTATTTGCATATCATAGCTTTCACCTTGTACGACTTATTTATGTTTCCGAAACTCCTCCATGAGTCGCAAAATCTCCTCACGGATCCCGAACAACTCTTGGCGCGATGCTGACAGGATTTTATCGGGAAGCAACTTTTTGGCGCTGGTCTTTTCCAGACCGGCCAGTGCCTTGTGAAGGTGGTCCAAAGCGCGCTTGAGATAAGCCACGGTGAAAGCTCCATCCGTGAGCTCGCGACCATAGGCCAGCCCGTTTAGAGCGCCAGCCAGTGTTGTACTTGTCATGCGGAACTCCCCGGCGAACTGCGCCAGGTCTTCATCGGCTGATTGGGAAATCTTAAGTTCATCGAACTTGTCCCAGAGGACGATGGCGGCCTGCAGACAACGATTTTGCAAGGGATGACGGATGTCGCCATCACTGGTGCGCATCCAGTCCACACCTTCGGTTTCCGGGTCAGGTTCCGAGAGTAATTCTTCTACTTCGGTCGCGGGGCTGAGCGCCTCCTCATCGTCATCCCAGTCGGAATCATCGTCGTCTGCAACCTCTTCGCTGAAAGCCGTCCAGCCCATCTCCCGCGCGATCTTGGCTTCGGCCGCATCATCATCCCCATACTTGTCGAGCAGCTCCATATACTTCTCAGTGCGGGCATCGCTCTCCTTCATGAACTTCTCGTAATCGAACTCGTCCCACTCTTTATCCTCAGGAGTCTGGTTTTCAGCGGCCCGGAGGAGTTGGTTGAACTGCTCCATGTAAGCGGAAAAATTCGCCGAAGCTTCCTCAGCCCGGCGGGCTTCCTCCTCCAGAGTCAGCCGCCACTCCGGAGCGGAGATCTCGAGCTGGTAATCAGCGCTCTCGATGACTACCCGGCCATTGCGCACGCTGAACCACTCCAGGTAGAGGCTGTTCGCCATCTTCTCCGGTGGACGTTCGCCCCGCTCCAGCATGTCCGTGGCTTCTGCGAGGGAGACATCATACACGCGCACTTTACGTGAGGCCGTCAGGTCACCGATCACTCCTTCTTGCGGATTGAAGAGGGTGGCATCCTTGCGCAGAGGGACAGCGGGCAGGAGATTCGTGAATTTTAACAGGCAACCGGCCAGGTCCGGGTGGGCATTACCCTTTAATTGCAAGACGAGCGGCTCGGCTTGTTCGGCGAACCAGATGCGGCCGGTGACGACACCTTTCACGCGGTTGTCCACTTCCCCACGGATCACATTCTCATCAATACGCCATGCCATCTCAGTCGGTCCTCAACGTCCTGCTGTCCGTGGGCCGGCTCAGGTGTTGGCTGTGACTGCGCTCTGCTGCTCACATTCCTGAAGCCGCCGGGACAGCAATGACTGTTCTGATTTTACTTCGGTCAGTTCCAGTGCTTTGCGCAATTGCTCGCCCGCTGCCTGAAACCGGTTCAACTGCACTTCGAAATCCGCCCGCACCGCGTAGAACAGATAGTATGAATCCAAGGGCTGACGATTCCGGATCGCATCCAGTGCGGCGATCCCTGCATCGGGTCCTTGCACATTGGCCAAGGCCACTGCCCGATTCAAGGCAACCACAGGAGAATCGTCAAATTCAATCAACCGGTCATAGAGCGAAAGTATCTGTGCCCAATCCGTGGACTGGTAATCCTTGGCCGTGCCGTGACACGCGGCGATACCGGCCTGTAAGTGATACTCGGTCAGTTCTTCGCCCGTGGCGGAGCGGCTCAAGTGCATGATACCACGGGCAACGAGCGCCTTGTCCCAGAGCGAGCGGTCCTGGTCTTTCAACAACAGGATGTTTCCCTCGGTGTCCATGCGCGCCTTAAGCCGCGCGGCATTCAGGCACATGAGCGCAGCAAGGGCATGGACGCGTGGTTGATTTCCCACCGGATGCGCCGTGAGCAAAGTGGTAAGCCGGATTGCCTCATTGCAAAGGTCCTCACGGATGAGGTTCTCGCCGCTGGAGGCCTTGTAGCCTTCATTGAAAAGGAGATAGAGCGTCTGCATCACGCTCTCCAGGCGAATCTTGGAAGCTTCGCCTGTGGGGATCTCAAATTGGATGTTCAGTTCGCGGATGCGCTGGCGTGCGCGCACGAGCCTTTTGGCGATCGCGGCTTCACTGGAGAGAAACGCCTTGGCGATCTCTGCCGGGCTGAAACCGCAAAGGGTTTTCAGCGCGAGCGCGATCTGCGCATCCGCAGGAATCTCCGGATGGCAGCACGCGAACATCAGGCGCAGCCGTTCGTCTTTGATCTCGTGTTCGTGCGAATCGGGATCATCTGCATCCGTCGACCAGCCTTCCATGAACGCGATGATCTGCGGCTGCTTGTCCTGAAAATTCTTTTCCCGC
>CAZRGY010000292.1:0-5886 GCA_964599715.1 uncultured Verrucomicrobiota bacterium
GCGGGCGCATCTGGCGCGGCTGCTGGTGATGGAGCCGGACCTGCTGATGTTGGACGAGCCGACGAACCATCTGGACCTCGTGGCGCTGTTGTGGTTGCAGGATTATCTGAAGGGGTTCTCGGGCGCGCTGCTGATGATCTCGCATGATCGCCAGTTCATGGATGAGTTGTGCAAGAACATCTATGAGATCAACGAGCAGAAGCTGACGGGTTACACGGGGAATTACACGGATTACCTGCGGCAGCGGGAGGAGAATTACGAGAACCAGCTGGCGGCGTACAAGAACCAGCAGAAGGAGATCGCGAACTTGCAGGAGTTCGTGAACCGGTTCCGCCAGGTGGCGTCCAAGGCATCGCAGGCGATGAGCAAGCTGAAGGCGATCGAGCGCATGGAGCTCATCGAGAAACCGAAGGCGCCGCGCAAGCCGTTCCGGTTCCAATTCCCGGCACCGCCGCGGGGCGGTCAGCGGGCGATCTCGCTGGAAGGCATCCACATGGCGTATGGGGATCATGTGGTGTATCAGGGGCTGGATTTGCAGGTGGAGCGTGGAGAACAGACGGTGCTCGTGGGCCCGAACGGTGCGGGCAAGTCCACGCTGCTGAAGATCCTCGCTGGCGAGGTGGAGTTCCAACAGGGCGTGCGCGACTTGGGGCACAACGCGAAGCTCGGTTACTTCAGCCAGCATCGCTCAGCGACGTTGGACCCGAATAATTCCGTGCTGGAGGAGATCATGGCGGCCGCTCCGGCCTTGAGCGAAGAGGAAGCACGCGGCGTCTTGGGCTCGTTCATGTTCCGCAAGGAGGAGATCTTCAAGAAGACGACGGTCTTGAGCGGTGGCGAGAAGAGCCGCCTGAACCTCGTGAAGTTCCTGGTGGACCCGCCGAATCTGTTGCTGATGGATGAGCCGACGACGCACTTGGACATCCTGACGGTGGAATCGCTGATCCTGGCTTTGGAGAAGTTTGACGGCACGCTGGTATTCATCTCCCACGATGTGCACTTCATCAAAAAGCTGGCGAAGAAGGTGTTGCACATCAACAACGGCCAAGTGACGAGCTATGTAGGCGGGTTCGATTACTTCTTGGAGAAAACGGGGTCGGAAGGGAACGCTCGCGCGGCCCTCACGGCCGGTTGATCCGGGGGAGCGTCAAGCCGGGATGTTGGCAAAAAAGAGCCATCTCACACCCCACCCGGGGATGTGTCGGTCCGACGAATCAACCAACCCAACTTGTTCTGGCTAAAATAGTTAACCGGAGAACCATCCTTGCGAGGTCATTAGTTTTTCATCTAAAAATAGCATGGAAAAATAATGATTGCCTTCCGGTAGGAAAAACCACAGGTTATGCTTCCGTTATGTTAGATTGCTCAACGGTTCGAGAGCTGGTGAATCTTCAGGTGAACGAGTTTTCAGTGATGATTTGAAACCCGGCGGTCGGGAACGGTCTGCGAAAGTGAGTATCTAATAACAAATCATCAATGAGTACTAAGTTGTTCGTAGGAAATCTTTCCTTCAACACGATCGAAAACGACCTGCACGACCTGTTCGCCGCTCACGGCGGGGTCATCGAGGTCAACCTGATGGTGGACAAGTTCACGGGTCGTCCTCGTGGTTTTGCCTTCGTCACCATGGAATCCCCTGAAGCGGCTGAATCAGCCATCCAGGCCCTGCACGGCAAGAATGTCGATGGTCGTGATCTGACCGTCAACATCGCCCGTCCTCGCGAAGAACGTCCTCCGGGCGGCGGTGGTGGTTTCCGTGGCGGTGGTGATCGCCGTGGCGGTGGTGGTGGCGGTTACGGTGGTGGCGAACGCCGCGGCGGTGGCGGTGGCGGTGGTGGTTTCCGCGGTGGCGACCGTGGCGACCGTGGTGACCGTGGTGGCCGCTACTAATTGACGCACCCTGTTCGCGTTTTCACAGGTGTGGGGCGCTTTTTCAATGAAAGAGCCCCACACCTAACTTTTTTCCATCCCGGAAGCTCGCTGGCGAATTTCCCTGATGGGATACATTGTTAAAGTGGAAGAGCACATCACAGTTGAAGGCAGGGTTGAGACCGTTTTGCCGGGCACGATGTTCCGCGTGAAACTGGACAACAACCATGAAGTCCTCGCCCATATCTCGGGCAAGATGCGGAAACACTTCGTCCGTCTCACCGTAGGCGACCGCGTACGCATGGAGATGTCCCCCTACGATCTGAGCAAAGGACGCATCGTCTTCCGGCTCAGGACGTAGTCCGCTCCGGGCCCATCTTTTACACTCCAACCTCCCCCGGGCGGTTGGAGTTTTTCTTTTGGGTGATTTGTCGGGTCCGTTCATTTTTCCCATTGCAATCTTTCCGGACTCAATGCAAGTTCCCTGCCTCTGGTTCGGGGCGTAGCGTAGCTTGGCTAGCGCGCTTGTTTCGGGTACAAGAGGTCGTGAGTTCAAATCTCACCGCCCCGACCATTTTCCCTTCATAAATCCGTGATCCAGTTCTTGAACAGATCGGGTTGTCGCGTCTGGCTCCTCTTGCTCGTACTCCTCACTTGCTATGCCACCGCGCTGTCGGCGGCTGATTTTCTGCCCCCCGGTCATCGTCCCAAACCTTTGGGCGCGCATGCACTGATCAAGGCCACTGTCATTCCCCTGCCCGGCAAGACGTTAAAAAACGCCACCATCCTCATCCGCGATGGCAAGATTGAGGCCGTCGGCACCAATGTCCGCATCCCCGCTGATGCCCGCGTGCATGATTTGAGCGGTTGCACGGTTTACGCCGGCTTCATCGACCCCACTGTTGTGCTGGGTACGAACACTGGCGCGGGTATATCAACCAGCAGCACCGAACCGATCTACACCCTCACTTCGGGCAGCATCAATTTCCTCGGCGTACCCGGCGGCGAGAAAGACCCCGGTCGTCCCGGCCCCGGGTATGAGATACGCCGTATCAATCCAGAGCATCGTATCGCCAACAACTTCCGCCCCCACGCCAAGACCTTTGAGACCCTGCGCGACCTCGGCTTCACCGCGGGTAACATCGTTCCTGAAGGCGGCATCATGCCGGGCACCAGCGCGTTTGTACTCCTGACGGATGATGATCCCAATGACGCCATCGTGCGCACGGATGTTTTCCAACACATCATCTTCGATGCCGAGACCAAGGATGACAGCTACCCAGGTTCCTTGATGGGCGTCATCGCCGCCATCCGGCAGACCTTCTTTGATGCGCAACATTACGCCTCGGTGAAGGGCCAGCCGCGCACGGAATACAACCCCGCGCTCGAAGCCCTGCAACCGGTCCTGAAACAGGAAACACCCGTGATGTTCGAGCCCGGCAGCGCTCTCATGGTGGATCGCGCGGGCATCGTCGCCCGGGAGCTGAAGCTTAAGTATGTCATCTACGCCAGCGGTCAGGAATGGCGGCGACCAGAACTCGCCGGTGCCACAGAGGCGACCTTTATCGTGCCTTTGAATCTCCCCTCCGCTCCCAAGCTCCCCTCGGATGATGACTGGATAGATGTGAGTCTCGATCAATTGCGGATGTGGGATTGGGCTCCAGAGAACGCGAGTGTCCTGCGCAAGCAAGGCCGTGAAGTGGCGCTCACAACCCGCGAACTGGCGGACAAGAAAACCTTCCGCAAGAACGCGCAATTCGCCATCAATCGCGGCCTGTCTCAGGATGACGCCCTCGCCGCGATAACCACTGTCCCGGCGAAGATTTGCGGTGTGTCCACCCTGCTCGGCAGCATCGAGCCGGGTAAGCTCGCCAGCCTGACCGTGGTCAAGGGCACAAACTATTTCACGCCAAACAATCCCGTCCAAGAAGTCTGGATTGAAGGCGTGCGCTTCCCTGCTTCCGAACCACCAAAGGATGCCAAGAAAACTGCCGAGACCAAGGGTAAGGAGAAAGAGAAGGACAAGAAAAATTCTGAACCCAAGCTGGAAGACCTCAAACGTATCGCGCGTGCGCCGCAAGATGATCGTGAAATCTTGGCTTCTCCAAAATCGATCTACATCAAGAATGCGACGATCTGGACCTGCGGACCGCAAGGGATTCTGACAAACGCCTCCTTGCTCGTAAGTGACGGCAAAGTCCAGCAAGTCGGCTTCTTCAAAGCTGAACTTGCGGCGGATACCTTGGTCATCGATGTCCAAGGCCAGCACCTCACTCCCGGCCTCGTGGATGCCCACAGCCACAGCATGATTCTCGGAGGCGTGAATGAAAGCACCGTTCCCTCCTCCGCCATGGTGCGCATCGGTGATGTGGTGAATTCCGAGACGGAGAATATTTACAAGCAACTCGCCGGTGGCCTCACAGTGGCGAACCTGCTCCACGGCTCCGCCAATCCCATCGGCGGGCAAAACCAGATCATCAAGCTGAAGCTCGGCGGCTCACCGGAAGAATTGAAATTCCCGGATGCACCAGAAGGCATCAAGTTCGCTTTGGGCGAGAATGTGAAGCAATCGAACTGGGGTGACCGTAAGACCACGCGCTTTCCTCAATCCCGCATGGGTGTGCCCACCTTCATGGCCAACCGTTTCACCGCTGCACAACAGTATCTGGCCGAGTGGGAGATCTATCGTAAGACCGGCGGCATCCCACCCAAGCGCAATCTGGAATTGGAAGCCATCGGCGAGATCCTTGAGGGCAAACGCTGGATCCATTGCCATTCCTACCGCGGTGATGAGATCCTCGCCTTCCTGCGTTTGATGGAATCCTACAAGGTACAGGTCGGCACGCTCCAGCATGTGCTGGAGGGTTACAAAGTGGCGGACGAGATCGCCAAGCACGGTGCAGGCGGTTCCGCTTTCTCCGATTGGTGGGCCTACAAGTTCGAGGTCTATGACGCCATCCCCTACGCCGGCAGTCTCATGCACGAGCGAGGCGTGCTGGTATCATTCAATTCCGATTCCTCCGATCTCGCCCGCCGCATGAATTTGGAAGCCGCGAAAGCCGTGAAGTATGGCGGCACCCCTGAGGAAGCCGCCTTGAATTTCGTCACCATCAATCCGGCCAAACAGTTGCGGATCGATAAACGAGTCGGCTCTTTGGAAAAGGGCAAGGATGCGGACTTCGTGCTGTGGAGCAAATCGCCTTTGGATAACACTACCGTCTGCCAGCAGACCTGGATCGAAGGCAAAAAGTATTTCGACCGTTCACTCGATGCTGTCCGTCATGAAAAACTGGCCTCCGAGCGCAAAGCCCTGATCGCCAAGGCGAAAAAGACTTCCGGCGATAAGGGCGGATCAGATGCAGCCCGCGCGGCTTTCTTCAAGCGCGTGTTGGAAACGGCGAACGACCTGCAACCGGTGCACTGTCAGGATTGCGAGAAGCTGGGAGGTCAACCGTGAGAAATTGGGGGAACATCGAACTTCCAACATCCAACGCTCAACATCGAAAGATGGGGACGATGAATGATTGCCAGCCGACCTGTCAGATACGCGGCAAATGTTCTCCCTCGCCCCTCAACGGGGAGAGGGACGGGGTGAGGGGTGAGCGAGCCAATCGCTTCATTCTCTCAATCGCCCTCGCCGCAGTAGTACTGTTCTCATTATCTCAGTCGCTTCTAGCCGAGACGCTCGTCTTGAAGAACGCCACCGTGCACACCGTGAGTGGTGAAACGCTCTCGCCCGGCAATGTGGTGGTGAAAGATGGCAAGATTGCTGCAGTAGGTAAGAACGCTTCCGCCAAAGGCGCGAAGGAGATCGACCTCTCGGGTCAGCATCTCTATCCCGGCCTCATCCTCTCAGCCAGCTCGCTGGGTTTGACCGAGATCAATGCGGTACGCGCCAGTCAGGACACCACTGAAGTGGGCGCTTACACCCCGGATGTCAAAGCATGGCTGTCCGTGAATCCTGATTCGGAATTGCTGCCCGTGGCCCGGGCGAATGGCATCACACATTTCAATGTC
>CAZRGY010000293.1:0-1064 GCA_964599715.1 uncultured Verrucomicrobiota bacterium
CAGGTTCAAGCAGCCGTGCACACCGCACTTCTGACCGCTGGTGCCGGAGGCTTCCAACGGACGCCGGGGATTGTTCAGCCAAATGTCGCAGCCGGACACCATCTGCCGCGCGACATGGATATCGTAGTTCTCAAGGAATACCAGATGCCCCGCCAACTCCGAGTGTTTGCTGAGGTGGATGACTTTCTGGATGTATTTCTTGCCCTCGTCATCGCGAGGATGCGCCTTGCCGGCGAAGATGAACTGCACCGGACGTTCTTGGTCCTTCACCAGTTTCACCACGCTCTCATAATGGTCGAAGATCAGCGGCGCGCGTTTGTAGGTCGCGAAGCGACGCGCAAAGCCGATAGTCAATGCGCTCGGATTCAACAACTGGTCCAGCGTGATGAAATCGTTCTGGCCAAAGCTACGGCCCTGGATAAGCAGACGGCGGCGGGCGAACTCGATCAACTCGCGGCGCAGCTTGAAGCGCAACGCCCAGATCTCCTCATCCGAGACGAATTCCGGATCAGCCATCTTCGCCCAGAATTCCGGCTTGTTCACCTCGTTCTCGAGATGCAACGACGGGTTCTTGCTCCAGAAAGCGGTCTCCTGCCCTTCTGGCACGACTGATTTCTGGGCCGCCAGCTTGCGTCGCCAGAAGCGCCGCACTGTGCCTTTCATCCAGCCCAGCGTATGGATACCGTTCGTGACGTGCCCGATGGGCACCTCGTCCACCGTCCCGTTCGGATACATGCTGTGCCACATCTCCCGGCTCACCTTGCCGTGCAGTTCGCTGACGCCGTTCGCTGCCCGGGAACCGCGCAAGGCCAACACCGTCATACAGAAAAGCTCGCTCTTGTCCGCCGGATTCACACGGCCCAAGCCCATGAATTGCTCCGGCGTGAGCCCCAGTCCTTGGGTGATCTTCAACATGCCGTAGTTCACCAGGTCGCGGCTAAAGCGGTCATGCCCGGCTGGCACCGGCGTATGCGTGGTGAAGATGCATTCCTGCTTGGTGGATTGCAGCGCCTGCTCGAACTTCATGCCGGACGCCATCTTCTCCCGCGTCAATTCCAGTACGA
>CAZRGY010000293.1:1074-5874 GCA_964599715.1 uncultured Verrucomicrobiota bacterium
TCGAGCAACTCGAGGGCGAGCAGCGCCGAATGACCTTCGTTCATGTGGAAGGTCGAGGGTTGAACCCCCAAGGCCCGTAGCAAGCGCACACCGCCCACACCCAACAAGATTTCCTGCAAGATACGTGTGGTGCTGTCACCGCCATATACGCGCAAGGTCAGGTCACGATAATGTTGCTCGTTCTCCGGCAGGTTCGTATCGAGCAGATAGACCGGCACACGACCCACATTCACGCGCCAGGCCCGGAAGGACACCTGCGAGGTCGCCATCCACACCGTGCAGACCAGAGGTTCGCCTTTCGCATTCAGCACGGGGTCCACCGGCAGGTTCTTCGGATTGAGCAACGTGTAGTACTCCGTCTGCCAGTTCTCGGCATTGATGGCCTGCTGAAAGTAACCTTCACGATAGAACAGGCTGATACCCACAAAGCCCAAACCGAGATCGCTCACTGCCTTGGCATGATCACCAGCGAGCACGCCCAAACCACCAGCCGCGATGGGCAACGTCTCGTGGAAGCCGAACTCGGCGGAGAAGTAGGCCACCGGATTGTCTTTGAGTTTCGGTGCATTGGCCGCCCCCCAAGTCTCAGTGTCACCCAGGTAGTTCTTGAAATTCTCCAGCACCTCATGCACCCGCCGGGCAAATTCATGATCTTGCAGACGCATCCGCAATTCGTAGTCCGACACCTCATGCATCACCGCCACGGCATTGTGATACAGGTTCTGCCAGCTCCGGGGGGACAGCTCCTGAAAGATCTCCTGCGCCTCCTGATTCCAAGTCCACCAGAGGTTATGGGCGAGTTGGTGCAGCCCGTTGACCATTTCCGTGATTTCTGCGCTCGAGAAAGATGTTTTGCTCATGGTGATTTGATTATCTGGCTGAAATAGTCCGCCGCTGGCGAACGTCCCCAACGCTAGTCAGCCAATTGCCCTGGGGCAATCCTCATCTTGCATCGATTTGCTAATCCAAATCCCTGTTTTGATGCAGAAAAACTGGAAATCCCGTTTGTCAGTTCAAGGAGCATCGGCTAGGTTCATCAAGAACATTCAAAATCCGAAAATCGCCGTGTCTGCCAAACTTTTCACCGCCCTTAGTCTGGTTCTTAGTATGGGGGTGTGCATGGCCCGGGCGCAGAGCGGGGCTCGCCCTCTTTCGTTGGATTTATCCAGCACGAATTCCGTAAAGACGAACGCACTCCCCAAGCCTACCGTCAAAGAGGTCAGTCCGGGTATCTTTGAGATCGGCTTGGTGCGGCTGGAGAAGGAGACCAAAAAGATCTCATTCCCTGCTGTGGTCAATATGCGGGATGGCATCGCCGAGTATTGGCTCGTCAATACCGGCGGCAAGGTCCACGAAAGCGTCCTCCGCACCGATGCTAAGCCCGTCAACATCCATGTGGCCATGCTGTTGCTCGGGGCACACGGCCGTCCCAACCTCACTGCCAAAGAACGGATCGAGGACAAATCCACTTTCGGCGATACCGTCGCCATCTGGGTGGAGTGGACGGATGCGAAAGGGACCAAGCACCGTAACCGCGCTGAAGAATGGGTCGCCGACCTCTCCAAGAAGGCTCCGATGAGCAAAGGGGACTGGATCTATAACGGCTCTTGGATCTTCAATGGCACGTTCGTCGCCCAGCGGGAACTTTCCATCGTGGCCAATATCCACGATCACGATGCCCTCATCAACAATCCCCGCCTCAAACGGGAAAATGACGATAACTGGACAGTCGAGACCAAGGCGGTGCCGCCCAAAGATACTCCCGTGACCGTTATCATTGAACTTGTAAAACCGTATGCTAAACCTGAGCCCGATGAAACCAAGTCGTAACCACTTTTTGCTTCTCTGCACCGCCCTTTCGTTGTTGCTCCCAGCAGTCGCTTTCACCCAGCCGTTGCCGGATAAGACTCGTGATGTCTCGCTCGCCCACGAAGTCCAGCGCGCCATCGATCGCGGCCTCGAGTACCTTGCGAAACAACAGACCCCTGAGGGACACTGGGCACCCGCTGAGCATCCGGCCATCACTGCCCTCGCCATCACCGCCATTCAGGGCGACCCTTCCGGTGTCTGGCCCAAGAAGGATGCCGCCAAGCTTAAGCTCGCCTACGATTTCATCCTGAAAAACGCTAAGGAGGACGGCAGCATCCATGCGAACAAGCTGATGACCTACAACACCTCCCTCTCGCTGATGGCGCTTGTGCTCGCGAAAGACCCCGAGTACCGCCCAGCCATCGAACGGGCCCGTGCTTTTCTCGTCGCCACCCAGTTCGATCTGAATGAAAAGGGCAGGATCGATTCCCCGCATGACGGGGGCTTCAGCTACGGAAATGTTTTTGAGAAAGGCGACATGAGCCAGACCCTCGTAGCCTTGCAAGCCATGTATTACTCGAAAGCTGTCGTCAAAGACGGCGAAAAGAGCGCCGTCAAAGACCTGAATTGGGAAGCAGCGCTGAAATTCATCGAGAACTGTCAGGATCTGCCGAAACCGGGAGAAACGAGTGTCGCTGAGAATAATGGCCCAGGAGGGTTCACCTACGGTCCCTTGGAATCGAAAGCCCCATCCATCACGAACGCCGTCACTGGCAGAGTCTCCCTGCGCACCTATGGCAGCATGACCTACGCCGGTCTGCTCAGCTACATTTACGCTGACCTCAAGAAAGATGACCCACGCGTGACCAATGCCGTGAGCTGGTTGGAGCACAATTACACCTTGAAAGAAAACCCCGCCATGGGCGCACAAGGTCTTTACTATTACTACCACCTCATGGCCAAGGCCCTCCAAACTTACGGCATCGACGAACTCAAGACCAAGGACGGCCAGACCGTCAACTGGCGCAAAGAACTCGCCCTGCACCTCATGAACAAGCAGCAAGCTGACGGCTCATGGATTAATCAGGAGAATGCGCGCTGGTGGGAAAAAGAACCCATCCTCGTGACCGCCTATACGGTGATGGCCCTCGAATTCGCTCACCGTGGCTTGCAATAGAATGCCCCATACCCGGGCGCGGATGACAAAGCCTCAATGACATTTGTCCAAGTGAATGTGTCTATACTTTCGTTGTTCCGCGCCGCCCTTTTAGGCGCCCTGTTAGCTTTCGCATTCTCAGGCGGTGCGGCGGAAATCCGCATCGCCACTTACAACGTCGAGAACTACATCGACCACACCGCCAGTGGCCGACCGCTCAAGAGCGTAGAATCCAAAGCCAAGGTCCGCGAATCCATCCGGGCGCTGAAGGCGGATGTCATCGCCATCCAGGAGATGGGGTTGGAATCGGCTTTGCAAGAGTTGCGCTCCTCCTTGAAAGCCGAGGGGCTTGACTACCCTTACTGGGAACATGTGCGCGGCTACGACACGAACATCTTCGTGGCTGTTCTGAGCAAATATCCCTTCACCGCCGAGCGTCCGCACACCAACGCCAGTTATCTCGTGAATGGCCGCCGCTTGCAGATGAGCCGTGGCATCGCGGAAGTGGATATCAAGGTGAACAACACCTACACCTTCACCCTCTTCACCGCGCATCTGAAATCGAAACGCCCCATCGGCATCGCCAACGAGGCGGATATGCGGGAGGAGGAGTCCCGTGTCTTGCGGGGCTTGATCGAGGAACGGCTGAAGGCCAATCCCAACGCCAACCTCGTCATCCTCGGCGACATGAATGACACCAAGGATTCCAAGCCCATCAAAACCCTTATCGGCCGCGGTCGCACAAAACTCACAGATACCCGTCCCTCTGAACGCAACGGTGATACCCTCCCGGCAGAGAAGCCCGGATACGATCCACGCAATGTAACGTGGACACATTTTTACGGTTTGGAGGACAGTTACTCGCGCATCGACTACATCTTCCTCAGCCCGGGCATGGCCCGCGAATGGAATCCGGCCGAAAGCTACGTCCTCGCCCTGCCCAACTGGGGCCTTGCCTCCGACCACCGCCCCCTCGTCATCACCGTGAACGCGAGCGACAAGTAAGCCGGCTAAGACCTCAATCTACTTTACCGGCATCAACTGCACCGCGTCCACGATCACATGCCCATCCGTATCCTTGTTTGAGATCTCCACGCTGTATTCCTGACCGGCCTTGAACTCATACGTCCCCACCGGCTGGAACAGCTTGTCGATGGGTGCGACCTTCTTCTGGTTCACCTTCACTTCAGTGATGCCGCCCGCGTGCGTGATCTTCACCGGCACATTCGTTGCGCGGTTACCGTTCTGGCTGTAGCCCACCCGCACCTCATACTTGCCGTCTTTGGGCACCTTAACCGGGAAGCGCGCCGTCTGCCCTCCCTTGCCTTCATTCCCATCATGCCGGTATCCCAAAGCCACAAAAGGCGAAGTGGTATGCCCGCTCATGCCAAAGCCACTGAAAATCGCTTGCTCATCATCCACCACGACGCCTTCAAGTGATTTCGGATCGATTCCGCTTGGACCGTAACCTGTCTTCTTCGGTCCCGTCCATACCAGCACCTGTTTGTCCGCGGCGAGCCGGTCGTGCAGTTTCGCGTAATTGATCTTCTGCACCGCGGTCTTCTCGTCGATGGCTTGTGCCGCCGCCGTCGCGGCAGATTGCGCCAGCACCATGAACACCGGCTCCATGCGGATCGAGCCATACGCGATATGCGTCGCCGAGAGGCACACCGGCACCAGCAGGTTAGCGCACTCCTTCGCCGAAGGCACGATGGACTGGTAGCTGATGGGATACGGCGAGAACCCGCCGACTTGCACATCGCCTTCATTGCGCACATGACCGTTCGCATCCACGTAGCGCTGCTGGTTATGGGAATCCATCGTGTAAGCCGCCA
>CAZRGY010000294.1:0-5873 GCA_964599715.1 uncultured Verrucomicrobiota bacterium
AATCCCAAGAGGGCGCGAACTCGCAACCCAATTGATAAAAAGCCAAAGCGACCGCATCTTTTTTTGCGGGCTGCTCCTCCGCCAGTGTCTGGGCCAGCATGCGTACTTCTTCTTCTTCAAAGAGTTTTGACCGTTCACACACATATAAAGCGGCGGCGAGCGACATGCCGTCTAATTGTGGAATCACTGTCTTTAGTCGTTCAATGAGCGGTTTGCTGAATGCCGTACCCTTGGCAGCTCCCAAGCTCAGTGCAATATATCGGATCTCCGCGGAAGGCTTGTCGTTGGGATTCTCCAAATCAATTACTGACGGAGCTCTCGACAAAAAACCGTCGATTAAAGTGAGGCAGTTTGTCAGTGCACTGGTTGGTTTTGCCAGCCAGTAGGCTTCAGCCAAGCCTGCATAGCAGTAGTCAAACATTTGCGGGTTACCATTGGCGCCCAGTAGTGCTTGCCTTCTATGCACTTCCCACTCGATCACTGGTGCGCAATCAGCTTTATGCTTTTTGACATATTCCATGCCTAACTGGCGGGTTACACGGCTGATTCCCTGAACAGCTTTCAATGCTTCCATCTTGTGGCGTATCTCGGGAATGGTTGATTGGTTGTTTTCAGATGCGTCGTCGATTGGGTATCTATCGGCTTCTGACCATGGTTTCCGTAAAATGAACTTCGTTTCCCAATCCAGTTCAATTGGCAGTTGCTTAAAGCTAAGGTCGTGCGATCTAGGGTCGCAGAAAATCAAGGGATTCCCGGAAAAGCGCAGATATCTCAGATCGTAGTCCACTGTCGTTCCGACCGAATTCGTACCCCGATATACATTGAGGATTCTTACCTTATTGCCTGCAACTATCTCACCAGCAAAGACATTGCTTGAGGACCTCAAAGAAGAAAAAAGATAATTATGAATGTTACAATCAGGACAGGCCATCATTGCGCGCAAAGATGACAGAAAAATGCCAAGGCAAATCCAGACAACCAGCTTGGAGAAGCAAGTTTTTCTCATGGCGCATCCGATCAAGGATGCTTTAAGTATAGTAGCCCTCAAGAAATTGGGCAAATACAACTATAAGCACAAAAAAAGGCCGCCCGTTCAAAGGCGGCCTTCGTGTTTGATAAAACGTCGCTTATACCTCGAACAGCTTCGGATTGAGCGTGATCTTGGTGTTCTTGTTCACCGCTTCGTTCGCTTTCAGGGCGGTGACGGTGGCCTCGAAACCTTCCTTCCAACCGGCTTCCGGTGCCTTCTTCTCGTTGATGCTTTCGATGAAAGCTTCGAGCGAGTAGTAGGCGGCAGAGTCGCCATCCGCGGCGGCTTCGGCGGGCTTGAGGCCTTGGGCGATCAATTGCGTGGCATTCGCCACGAGTGCGATGCCCGCTTCGCCCGTGGCCGGGAAGGTGTCTTTCTTCGCATACACTTCCCAGCCGAGCAGCGGAGAGTCGGCCTCTTTGAACATCCAGGCGCGATTCTCGCGGATCAGCACCGCGGCATCCGTGCCGGAAAAGACGTCGTAGTTGCCCTCGTAGGAATTCGTGAGCGTGGCGTCGTAGATCATGCGGGCACCGTTCGGGTACTCCACGATGGCTTGCGCGGTATCGGCCACGTTGCGGCCGTCCTTCCAGTGCATGATGGAGCCGAAGCCGGTGACCGAAACAGGGTTGGCCCGCAAGAACCAAGAGGCGACGTCGATGGAGTGGATACCGATCTCGCCCACAAGGCCGGGCGAAGTGTCCTGACGCAACCGCCAGTTCAATTCCTTTTCGCGCTCTGTGCTCGGTGAGGTCCGGCGCCAGCTTTCCTTCTTGTGATATTGCGCGCGGGCGAGCGTCAAAGCCCCGGCGGCACCGGTGCGGACGAATTCCAGCACGTGATGATGCTGCGGATTGGCGCGGTATTGCAGACCCACTTGGAAGATCTGTTTGCTTGCATTCTTCGCGGCTTGGGCGATGGCCCGGGCATCCTCGACGGTATGCGCCATGGGTGCCTCGCAATACACATGCTTGCCCGCCTGCAATGCAGCGAGAACGATCTCCTTATGCTGATGCGTGGGCGTGGCGACGATCACCGCCTCCACATCCTTGCTCTCCAGCAACTGCCGGTAATCTTCATACGGTGTGGCGTTCGGGGCACCGCTCTTGGCCCGGCGCAGGGAGGCGCCGTAAGTCTCCGAGACGGCTGTGATGGGCGCGTTCGGCAGACGGGACAAGTGGCCGATCATGTCGCGCCCCCAAGTGCCCACACCGATGACGCCGCACTTCACGGGCGCACCGATTTTCTTCTCCAACTTTGGAGCGGCGGTTTTCTTGTCGCCCTCTTGGGCGGTGATCTCCACGCCGCCCAGCATCATCATGAGCGTGGCGAAAGAGCTGCCCTTCAGGAAACTGCGGCGGTTCAGGTCTGCTTGTGGTTCAATCGGATTCATCGTGCTTCAGATAGTATCGCCGACGGGCTGACAGGCAACCCTCCGGAGCGGTTTCAGGGATTAATAGGGGTATTTCGTGACCTGCGGTTTGCCGTCACCGGGGGCAAGTTTCAAAGCCCACAGGATGCCGTTGAGGATGTGTTGTTGGTATTGCTTGGCGATCTCCGGCGAGTTTTTGCGGTTCTTCTCGGCCGGATCCCACATGTCTTCACGGTGACCGAGTGAGGTATAGAATACGCGACCTTTGCCAAACTCCTTGCACCACGCTATCGGATAATCACCCGGGGATTTGTCGTTCGGGTGTTTGTCCAAACCGAGCAAGCCATGGACCTGTGCACGCTCGAAACTCTTCATGATGTAGATCTCGTCAAAGACCGTCCACTTCGCCGGCAGATGTTTGCAGGCAGAGTGCGCCGGGTCCTGATTCAGGCAATCCACTTCCACTTGCGGACCGTGCGTTTTGAACTCGCCCCCGATCATATCGATGAACGGGCGGAAGCCGTGGAATGTATCCGTGGCGCTATGCATGCCCATGAAGGCGTGGCCTTTGTTCACCCAGTCGATGAAGCCCTGCTTGTCTGGCAACGGCAGATCGCCCGTGGTATTCGCGAAGATGACGCCATCATAATTCTTCAGGTTCGCCGGGCTGAGCTTTTCGAGCTCTTTTTCCACAGTCTTCATCCATACGGGATTCTCGGCATTGAACACTTTCTTTGCGGCCTCGAATTTCGCCATGGCTTCCAGGAACTTCGGGTCCTTATCTCCAGCCGGACCCGGCTTGGGAGCCCGGGGGTTCTGTGGCTGGTTGGGCGGTTGTTGCACGAACTCCACGGTGAACTTGCCGCTCTCCTGGGCCAGTTGGGCGAGGATCCTCTCCGCCGTGGGGATGGAGCTGTGGCGGAAGCCGGTCGTGATGGTGACCACCAGCAGTTTCTTCGGCTTGTCCGCCGCCAAGGCGGGCAGTGTGCACAGGGCGGCCAGTGCGAAAGCGAGCGAGCGCAGCAGGGTGCGACGATTCAGGTTTTTCATAATCAATTCAGATGCCCACAAGGCACCGGTCATGTCGGTAAGACATTGGACTGGCGCGACTGGGTAAGAATTCATTTAACCCAATGGCCGTAAGAAGCAAGGCCGGTTGCTCCGGCAGGCGAATAAATGGAGCGCGGGTTGCGCACCCCGCACCCCAAGGTCGGGGTCCCAACCCGCAGCAACTGCCAACAACTGGAATGGCGAATGGCTGCTGCGTATCGTTCTTTGCTGGTAGGTCTGGCTGTCCTCAGTTTCACCCTCTCTTTGCTTCTTCTGCACCTCTAGGCCCCGGCGTTTTGGTCGGAGCTTGCGGCCATGCCGTCCGCCCAAAATAATACCTATACGTATTAATTTTGTTTGCCATTCCCCCCTACTTGGCCGATAGTCTGCCCGGTAGAAGCCCGCCGCCAGACTCGTGCTGGTGAACCGTCTTCTGACCTTGCAACCATGTTGAGCCGACGTCATTTCCTAGGCGGCACGCTGGCCACGCTGGCGTTGGGTTCGTTGCGTGCTGAAATCCCCGTTGGTCCGTCGAAAACCGCCTGGCCCATGTTCCGGGGCAACCCCGAACTCACCGGTCTTTCCCCGGCCAGCCTCCCCGCTGAGCTGAAGCTCCTCTGGACCGCCAAGACTGGTGGCCCCGTGAAGTCCTCGCCCGCCATCGTGGATGGCAAAGTTTTCATCGGATCGGACGATAAGAAGCTCCACGCCCTCTCCCTCGCCGACGGCAAATCTCTCTGGGAGTTTGCGACCGAGGACGCCATCGAATCCTCTCCGCTCGTCCTGGATGGCAAGGTGTATGTGGGCTCCAACGACACTGGCCTCTATGCCGTGGATGCCAAGGACGGCAAGAAACTCTGGAAATACGCCACGGAAGACAAAATCTTGGGGGCTCCGAACTGGACCAAGTCCGCCGATGGCAAGGAGAACTGGATTCTCATCGGCAGTTACGATACCCGGCTGCACTGCGTCTCCGCCACTACCGGCAAGAAGGTGTGGGATTACGAGACCGGCAACTACATCAATGGCTGCCCGGCGGTCTCGGATGGCGCGACGGTCTTCGGTGGTTGCGATGCCTTGCTGCACGTCATCTCCGTGGCCGATGGCAAGAAGGTGAAAGAGATGGACGCCGAGGCCTACATCGCCGGCTCCGCGGCCGTGACCGGTGGACGCGCCTACGTGGGCCATTACGAAAATGTTTTCCTGTGCTTCGACCTGGTGAGCCAGAAGATCCTCTGGCGCTACAAGGACCGCGCGTTTCCGTATTTCGCCTCGCCCGCCATCACGAAAGACTTCGTGGTCTTCGGTGGCCGCGACAAGCGCCTGCACTGCGTGAAAAAGGATGATGGCGTGGGCGTATGGACCTTCGGCACGCGCGGCAAGGTGGACAGCTCGCCGGTAGTTGCCGGTGACAAGATCGTGTTCGGTTCCGATGATGGCCGCCTCTACCTCGTCTCGCTGAAGGACGGCTCGGAGCTGTGGAACTATGAGATCGGCCAACCCCTCGGCAGTTCGCCTGCCGTGGTCGAGAACCGCGTCGTGATCGGTTGCGACGATGGCAACGTGTATTGCTTCGGCAAAAAGTAAAAAGAATTTATCATGAGTACGACGACCGTTGAACCCGCCAAGCCCATTACTGTGCCGCCCCTGCAAACGCAGACGACCGCCGGTAATTATTTCGTCTCGAATTATCCACCGTTTTCTTTTTGGAAGCCTGAGCTGATCCCTGACCTTCAGACCGCGCTGGAAACCCCGCCGAAACCGAACACCGATCTCGGCGTGTATGTCCACATCCCGTTCTGCCGGAAACGCTGTCACTTCTGCTATTTCAAGGTCTATACGGACAAGAACTCCTCCGAGATCCGCAACTATGTGGATTCCGTCCTCAAGGAGCTCGCCATCTATGCGAACAAACCTTTCATCGGCGGTCGCAAGCCCAGCTTCCTCTACTTCGGTGGCGGCACGCCCAGCTACCTGAGTGTGGACCAGCTCCAGCATCTGCTTGGTGAGATGAACAAGCTGCTGCCGCTTGATGCGTTGGAAGAATTCTCCTTCGAGTGCGAGCCCGGCACGTTGACGGATCACAAGCTGAAGGCCATCCGCGAGCTCGGCGTCACGCGCTTGAGTCTGGGTGTGGAAAATTTCGACGAACGCATCCTCGAAGTGAATGGCCGCGCCCATCGCAGCAAAGAGATCGACCGCGCCTACAAGTATGCGCGTGAAGTCGGCTTCCCCCAGATCAACATCGATCTCATCGCCGGTATGGTCGAGGAGACGGAAGAGAACTGGAAGGAGAACATCCGCAAGACCATCGAGATGGACCCGGACAGCGTGACCATCTACGAGATGGAAATTCCCTTCAACACCACCATCTACCAACAGATGAAGGCCGAGGGCAAACTCGTCGCCCCCGTGGCGGAT
>CAZRGY010000295.1:0-2586 GCA_964599715.1 uncultured Verrucomicrobiota bacterium
GCGACCAGGGTCAGGGCGATGAGAAAAAGTTGTTTCGCTTTCATAGGTTATCGAAAAAAGAATTACTTGAGAGAAATGGGCGAGAGACCGAGCAAACGGTCGAGTTCAGCGCGGGCAAGGTGATGCCGTTGCAAGGTGTCGATGTGTTCAAGGCGCAGCTTCAGAAGCACGCGTTGGGAATCCAGCAGATCCAGATAGGCGAACTTGCCGCCGGTGTAGCCCTCGCGGGTTTTGTCGAAAACTTCCGTCGCGGATGGCAGGAGTTGTTGCTCGTAACTCACAGCTTCCGCCCGGGTCCGCTCCAGCACCGCGAGCTGCCCGAACAAGGCCCCTTGCAGACGATGCTTCAAGGCCGCCTCTTCCGCCCGTGCTTTTTCGAGACGTGCAGCGGCCTCTGCCTCAGCCCCGCGTTGTCGCTGAAAAACCGGGAGCGGCACCGAGGCTCCAAACAGCAGGGCGTGGTCTTCGCTGGCATTGAAATGCCGATAACCGGCACTCACGGTGACATCTGGCAGCCGGCTTTTCTGCACCAGTTTCAATTCCGCGCCCGAACGCGCGAGTGTCGCCTCCATCCCGCGCACGGCTGCGTTCGTCAACAACCGGCCTTGGCACTCTGCCCGGGTGGGAACGGGCGAGAGCGCCTGCAAGTCTCCCTGCACCGAAGTGAACGCGTCCGCATCAGCTCCCCAAGTCCACGCCAGTTGCTCTCGGGCGGCGGCAAGCTCCTGCTTGGCAAGTTCCCAATCTTTCAGGGCACTTGCCCGGCCAGACTGGGCCTTGACGAGTTCAACCGGTGAAACCTTGCCTGCTTCCACCTTCGCTTGAACGGTCGCCTCCACTTCTTCCGCAAGCTTGAGTCCCTCGGCTTGGAGCCGCTGTCTTTCCTGCGCAACCAGCACACTGACAAAGCTGCGGCGGATCTGGAACATCACCTCTTGCTCTTGGAACTCCAATTCCAACTCCGCTTCGGTGCGGGCGGCTGAAGCTACGCCCGTGCGCAAGGCGCGTTTGCCCCCCAGCTCCAGTGGTTGGCTGATGGACAAGGTGCTCTGGGCCTGACGCGCACCGCCATAGGCACCAGTCCCGGCGACTTCTTCCACTTCCAGTCCCAAGGAAGGATTAAGCGGGCGATCCGCCTGTTTGATCGCGGCCTCCCGGGCGGTGATCTCCCAAGCATAGGGCGCGAGGGCCGGGTGATGCGCCAGGCCTTTCGCTAACGCCTCGGTGAGCGTCAACGCACTGGAAGCAGGTGGCGACTGACTGGCTGCGGGCCGGTCTTGGGCATTTGTTTCAACCAGGCCAGCTGTCAGGCTGGCCAGACAAAGGGCGATACGGACAATTCTTCTGCACATACGGACTTTATAAAATGACGGACAAGATACGAAGGCATTACACCGCGCCAAACAGACGCGGACATGCAACGGAGGAAACCACCAAGGAAATGGTGGTCTTACAGAAGAACGGAAGGCGCACGCGGAGAAACCGCAGCGCGGGAAACAAACTGCCAGGTCGGGCTCAGCTCAGGTGGCGCGACCCCGTCACCGAAGATAGAAGAAGGGGCTGGCTGATCCGTCGAAAATAATTCTGCGGCGGAGAGAACTGCGACCAGCAGAGCGACTTTCAGAACGTCATGTTTCTGGGTGAAAACTTGCCGCGATTCGACCTGGCATGAGCCATCAGCCGCATCATGACCGTGGCTGTGGTCGTGTCCCAGAGTGGTCTGGCAGCAGGCGACGTTGTGGATGAGACCGGCCTCTTCCAGCAAACAATGCGAAGTGACTGGCAGCCAGAGCAGCGCCAAAATCACGGTCATCACTTTGCACCAGGGTTTCATCGACGTATGAACCCATACACCCAAGGCGCGAGCATGTCCACCGTGAGTTTTAAGCAGCGACCAAGGCCGGCAGGTCATGGACACCGAACGTGGCCGGTATCTCCGCCACTTGTTTTTGACGTGCGGGGATGAAGAACAACAGGTCGGTAGCCTCCAACGCACGCACTTCATAATGTCCTGACGACAGCACTTGATATTGCTCGCCCTCCAACAGCTTGTGCGTGCGGTTTTCTGTGCGCACGGCCACACGGCCAAAGGTCACCACCATGAGCAGCGAGGTGCCGGGCGCGAACTCCTTCAACTCCTGTCCGGCGCGCAAACCGACGAGCACGAGCTGCACACAGTCATTGCGGAACAGCAATCGCTTGGGCGTGCCACCCAAGGCGGTCATGATGGTTTGCGGCAGGGTTTCAGCGAGGAACAGAGAATCATCGTTCATACGATGAAAGAAAGCACATCAGAGGAAATGCCGCCGCCCCGGCGTTGACAAAAATCGTCGGCTACTTGCGGCGCGCACCCAGCGGATATAATCCCGGGCAGCAACCGTACGTCTCATGAAACGCCTGGCTGAAATGGCTCGGGCTGTTGTAGCCCACTTCCATCGCGGCCTCAGTCACGTTGTATTCTCCCGAGCCCAACAGTTCCGCGGCCTTCTCCATGCGCAAGCGGCGAAGGAATTGCGGAATGGTCTGGCCGGTGACTTGGGAAAACGTGCGACTCAGGTAGAAGGGGCTGCAACCAATCTTCTTGCC
>CAZRGY010000295.1:2686-5856 GCA_964599715.1 uncultured Verrucomicrobiota bacterium
TGCGGAATCGCCGGACCGACCGGTGACGGTTTTCCATCCACAAACGCCTTCACCAAAGGATGCAACTTCTTCCCCAATGCATTCAGATGCGCGTGCAGGAAGGTGCGGGAAAACTCGATGGTCATGAACTGGTGTTGCTGCCCCGGCAGGCGCTTCCCGACCAGCCGCTCGGTGCCCTGCCGGTAGAAAGCCACACTCAATGGCGTGATGTCCACCCGGGTGCCGCCCCCTTCAACAAAGCCTTCGCCGGCTAAGTTCAAGCACAGTTCCAGACAGTCCGGATGAAAACTGGCCGACCAGTCAAACTCCTGCTTCGCCTCGAAATCATGCCACTCCACACTGAAACCGAGACCTTGAAAACTGCCGTAAAGCGGCTGCCAACCCGACCCCACCGGCCGCCAGGCCTTGGCCTCGGCAAAGGCAGCGCCCGCCCCTGTTTGCGGGGCGTTATCTGCATTGCCTGTGTCGGGTTTTGCCATGTTGATCGCCAAATCGAGCCGAAGCTAATGAGACTCAGTATCATTAATCGCCATCTTTGCAAGCTGGGATACGGAATATTAGGGCTAAATACACCTATACCCTGAGATATTGCCGAATGCTATTCTTATGGATTTCAGCCTGTGCCCGGACTGGCCCCCGCCTCTCGCATCCCCTACATTCTGCCTGTGCCGAATATCCACGACACCGCTGCCATCGACCGTTTGGGCCGTCGCCTGAAGGTGGACCCCTACCGGGTCCGCCGGCTGCGCAATGCTTTCTACAAGTCCCAGAGGACCGGGGATGTGGCTTTGGGGGAGTTACCGGAAGATGTCCGACCACACTTTGCCAACGAAGTGAAATTCCATGCACTGGAACTGGTTCAGCGGATGGACTCCAAACTGGACGGTGCCACCAAGCTCATCTTCCGCACCAAGTCCGGTGAATTGATCGAGACGGTCATCCTGCGGATCGCCACGGGAAGAACCTCGCTCTGTGTTTCGTCGCAAGCGGGTTGCGCGGCGGCTTGCGCCTTCTGTGCCACCGGCGCACTGGGCTTCAAACGCAACCTGTCCACCGAGGAGATCCTCGATCAGGTCATCCAAGCCAACCAGCTCCTGCACGCCGAGAAACGCAAGGTGCGTAACGTGGTCTTCATGGGCATGGGCGAGCCGTTTCATAATGAAAAGGCGGTGCACGGAGCGCTGGAGGTTCTGCGCTCGCCCCAAGGGTTCGCCTTTGATGAAAGCCGTCTACTGGTCTCTACCGTGGGCGTGCCGGAGGCGATGGTGCGGTTGGTGGAGAAATTCCCGCGCATCGGTCTCGCCCTGAGCCTGCACAGCGCGGTGAAAGCCACCCGGGAAAAAATCATCCCTCAAGCCCTGAAACACTCCCTCACAGCATTGAAAGCGGCGGCCCAAACAACGACCGCCGCCCAACCGGACCGAGAGCTGATGGTCGAATACACCATGCTTGATGGCGTGAATGACAGCGATGCCGAACTGGACGCATTGGCCGATTGGCTCACCGACCTGCCGGTGCATGTGAATCTTATCCCCTACAACGCCATCCCTTCCTCGCCGCAATTGCAACCGACTCCGCGCGGACGTATCCAGGCCTTCGCGAAGGAGCTGAAAGCCCGTGGATTTCAGGTGACCATCCGTTACTCGCTCGGAGCGGATATCGCGGGTGCTTGTGGCATGCTGGCGGGAAAGAACAATCTGCAACCGGCCACGCTTGGTTAGACAATTCGGCGGATTCTACCGGTTTCCCCTCATTGACACGCCTTCCCTGCCCCGGCAGTCTGCGCGGTCTAATGGCACTGGATAAACTGCCCAACACGATTTTGCGCGACCTCAAAGCCCGCGCCCAAAAGCTCGAACCGATGGTCAAGATCGGCAAGTCCGGGCTGACGGATGCTTTTTTTCGCAGCCTCGACGAAATCTTCGCCCATCACGAATTGGTGAAGGTGAAGTTCGCCGACCTCAAGGACCAGAAGAAGGAACTGACCCCGGTGCTCGTCGAGAAAAGCCAGAGCCACCTCATCATGCAGGTCGGCAACGTCGTGGTGCTCTATCGCAAGACGCCCGCACCCGCTGCCCCTGAAGTGGACCAGACGGCGGATTAATCCCCGCGCCCCGATCACTTCGCCGCCAACCCCTTCGCCTCGATACAATACATCATCGTGCGCGAACGCATATAGTAAGCGTTCCCTGAGACTGCCGGTGAGGCCATGAAGCCGTCCCCGATCTGATTCTCCGCCACCACCTTGAAGGTCTTGCTGGCCTCCACCAAGGTGCACTTGCCCTGCTCGCTGCTGAACAGGATCAACCCATCCGCATACACCGGCGATGCCGAGAAATTTCCGCCGATGCGTTCGTTCCAGAACACCTCGCCCGTCTTCGCATCATAACAGGTCGCGATGCCGCTGTCGTCGATGGAGAACAGCAACTCACCTACGAGCAGCAGCGATGGCTTGTTCGGCACACTGCGCTTCGTACTCCAGACCATATCATCTACCGTGAGCACGCCCTTCGCATCCGCCTTCATCGCGAAGAGCTGCCCCTTCGCAAAACCTGTCGGGAAAAAGATCATGTCCTTGCTCACTACCGGACGCGTGCTCGCAGAGTGCTGGCCTCGCTCTTCCACGCGCCAGAGTTCCTTGCCCGTCATCGGCTCGTATGCATAAAACGCCTTCGCCCCGATGCTCAGCAACACCGGCTTGCCATTGATCATCGCCACGTGCGGCGTAGAAAACGCCTTGCGCCAATCGCCCTCCGCCTGCGGTTTCCCCTCGGTATCAAGATCCTGGAAATCGATGGACCGCTTGGTCTCCCACACCGTCTTGCCCGTCTTCTTGTTGAGCGCCAGCACGAACTGATGATCGCTCCCGTCATAGTTCATGATGAGCAGATCCTTATGGATGATGGGCGAGGAACCGGCTCCGCGGAAATGGTTGCACTCGATGTCCGTCCGCTGCCACAGCACCTTGAAGGTCTTCGTGTCGATGCACGCCGTGCCGGGCGAACCGAACGTGATATACACCCGCCCTTCCTCGATCACCGGCGTGGGGGAAGCGTAGCTGTTGAACTTGTGCGCGAACTGCGGTGCCGCCACATCGAACAGCTTCTGGTCGAACACGATCTTGCCCGTGTTCTTATCCAGGCACACGGCAAAGAGTTGTTTACCATCCT
>CAZRGY010000296.1:0-5798 GCA_964599715.1 uncultured Verrucomicrobiota bacterium
TGGCGGGCATGCTTTTGCCTGCTTTGGCCAAGGCGAAACAAAAAGCCCTTCTCACAGGCTGCCTCAATAACCTGAAGCAGATCGGCCTGGCTATGAACATGTATAGTCCGGACAATCAGGAAAAAATTCCCTACGCTCGTTTGTCGGGGAATGGGCAGCATACTTGGGATAAGAAACTGGGCCCATACATGGGGTCCACACGAAATCCGAATGCCACCGGCGTGGCGCCTTTCCAATATGATCCGGCTGGTAGTGTGCCGAACGGAACTTTGCAACCATCGCCGGAAAAATGGCCTCGTTGTCCCGCAGACAAAGTGCCGGCACTCTCCGTGTTCCAGGACAATCCCCCATTCCACTACCGCCGTTCCTATGCGATGCCGCAACACAATGGCGGCAGCAACCCGGCTTGGAACTGGGACCCGACCGGTTACGTCCGCAAATCCACAGATGACTGGCCGCCCAATCCATCCAGCATGACAGCTGTCGGGTTGATCGTTGTGCGTGGTGGCATCACTCTTAACGGGGCGAGCTCGGTTTGGACGCCGAACGCCTATGATGAGATTGCCGGAAACAATTGCTCCAAATGGCGGAATCAACGCGCCATCTATCGGGATATGATTCTGGCCTCAGACGATACCTTGATTCTCTCCGAGAAGATCATCGCTAACAATTATTTCGGAACACAATCGCAAGCGGAACTGCAGCGTCCAGCAGCGCAATACATCGGTGGCACGAACGCCGCGCAAACCCTCACGCAAGAAAGCATGGGGCCGGATGAGCGCCTGCTGCATGGCTTGAACATGTTCAACTACCTCTACATGGATGGTCACGTAGAGCATAAAGACGTGCGCAAGACGCAGAACTCCGTGGCGAATAACAATCGCCAGAGCGGGCAGTGGACTATCAACCCCAAGCTGTAAAAGGAGAGAGAGGATGCTAACGTCTCGCAAACTTTGGTCCATAGGTTTGGTGATAGTTGCAGTCGGCTTGGGCGCTGGTTGTTGCGGCTCTGATGAGCCAGCTGGTGTCACCAGTCAGACAGATACTCAGCCTGTGCAGACCGTGACATCAGTGCAGTTGGGACCAGCGCCAGTGGCGCCAGCCCCGATGGCTCCACCACCGGGCACGCCGTTAGCAGCGATTCCCGGAGGGGGTGTGCCCAATGAGCCGGTGCCGATTGCCAACGACGGTTCGCTGGCCTCATACGTGACGAGCCGGGCTAGTGCCTACTTCCAGGATGGCGACGGCGAGTTTGACGCCAAGAGTGCACAAGAGGTGGTAGAGCGGGCGATTGTGGCATATCGCGAGATCCAATCCACCAAACACGATGACTCGCCTGATTGGCCAGTCTTCAACGACCTCTCATTGCTGGTGAAATATCAGATCCTGCGGGCGTTGCCGCCGGCTCCAGAAGGGCAACGCTTTGTGTATGATGCTGCGACCAGAAAGGTGTCAGTGGCCGCAAATTAGCGATCAGTTTCTCCCAACCCAACCACCAAGCAGGGCGCGAGCAATTCGCGCCCTGTTTCTTTTGCATGGCTATGTCGTGAAGCTCTCTGGGCTAAGGCGCTTGGTTAGCTGTGTGACCGGGGTCATCGCGCAAAATCGTGTGCCGAAGCGGAGGTGCATCTATCTGGGCAGTGCTTTAGATTAGATATGGTGATTTTATTTTAAAATTAATTCAATTTTATGACTAATAATAATGCCTGCCAGGCTGGATTGAACTATCAGCATGTTCCACGTAGATGCTGCCTTGGCAAATGGTCTGATCGCGCACTTCAGTCTGGCTGCGTTGCTAAATAATTGAGGAACAATAGGTTAAAAATTCGATTTAAGGCCAATCTTAAGGATTATCGATAACGCTTCGGTAATCTCGGTGGAGTTCAGTTTATTGGCGTTAAAGGCTGAGATTTTCATCCTCTCACCCAAAAGGCCTATGGCGTTACTATTAAAAAAATGTAACCTGCTAATGTATTCCATCAGCGAGGTTACTTATGATGCTATCTACAGCTACCAGAACTCGTCGTGCCTTCACCCTCATCGAATTGCTCGTCGTCATCGCTATCATTGCGATCTTGGCGGGTATGCTTTTGCCGGCCTTGGCCAAAGCCAAACAAAAAGCCTTGATCACAGGGTGCCTCAACAACCTCAAGCAGGTTGGGTTAGGCATCACTATGTATGTCAGTGATAACAGCCAGAAACTTCCCTATGCGCGCCTGCAGCATGGGGCTGTCACCGGTGGCGGCCAGATGTCGTGGGACAAGAAGCTTGGTCCATACATGGGCTCCAACCGAAATCCCAACGCGACCGGGACTGCCCCGTGGGAATGGGATCCCTCAGGAGGCACGGCAAATGCCTCGATCTCTCCCCAACCTGAGAAGTGGATTCTTTGCCCCGCCGACAAGGTGCCAGCCTTGGCGGTGTTCCAAAACATTCCTGCGTATAACTACCGCCGCTCTTACTCGATGCCACAGCATAATGGTGGCACTACCACCACGCCTTGGAATTGGGATCCCACGGGTTACACCCGGCAGTCCACAGATGATTGGCCGCCTAACCCCTCCAGCAAAACGGCCGTAGGTCTGATCATCAACAGCAGCAGGCCGGTAGTGAACAATGCCAATGCTGTCTTCACGATGAATGGCGATGAAACTGCGGCCAACGTCAGCAAGATATTCCGCCAGAGAGCTGTGAATACCGCCCTCATCAATGCGCCGGATGATACTTTTATGATGAGCGAGCGCATCTTGGCCAACAATTATTTCGGCACCATCACGGCGGCGGAAATTCCCCGGCCCGATGCCCACTGGGGCGGGGGCACCGCCAATGCGCAGCAGCAGCTGACCCAAGACAGCATGGGACCAAACGAGACCGCTCTGCATGGGTTGGAGATGTTCAACTTCCTGTATGTGGACGGACATGTGGAGCACAAGAATATGAAGAAAGCGCAGAATCCTATTGCTCCCAATAACCGCCAGAGCGGTCAATGGACCATCGATCCCAAACACTGATCTGTACTAGGCTCATGATTAAACGTCGTTTCCATCTGCTGATCATCGTCGTGGGCTTGGTGTCGTTGACCGGTTGCGGTGAAGCGGACACAGATTCGCCTGCTGCTACAGCTGCCCCAACGCCAGTCATTGCACCACCGGTGGCCGTGAATATCGCCCAATCATCATCTGGAGGTGTTGGAGGTGTTGCTCCACCGCCGGGGATGGTTGCTCCAGGGAGTGCCCTAGGGGCTGGGGTAGAGCCGGCAGTTTCTCCTGATGGTCCGCTCCAGAACTTGGTAAACAAAGGAAACATCTTCTTCTACGACGAAGCTGATAATTTTCTCGCCAAGGATGGAGTGGATTTTCTGCAGCGAGCCGTGCGCAGTTATCTGGATACTCAGAAGTACAAATCTGATGACTCGAACGATTGGCCGCAGCTCACGGATCTCTCCTTGTTGGTCCAGTACAAGGTGGTCAAGGCTCTGCCCACACCGCCGCCCGGCCAGAAATATGTATTAGACCCGCAAACGCGTAAGGTCTCGCTGGTGAGCAATTGATGCACCGATTTCAGCTCCCCAACCCAACCAACAAACAGGGCGCGAATCATTCGCGCCCTGTCTGTTTATGGAGATCTGGAATAGCTACCCATCACTTCCGGGGTTTCAGTTCCCATTGTTCGCCGAAGAAGCCCGCTTCCACGATTCCTCCCGGCCAGCGTGAGGTCACCGGTTTGCTGATATCGATCACCGCCCAGTCTGGCAGTTTCGGTGTTTGGCGCGCGTTGTTCAGATAATCGTATTCGCGATAGGTGAAACTGCTGTTGATCACCACATACTTTTCCGGGTTCAACGGATTCGGATAGATGAGCACCGGCACATTATTCGCGGCGGAATGGTTCAAACCACCCGCCCACAGACCCTTGGCGCTCCATTTGATGGGCAACTTGTCAGCGATCTTCGCCAGCACTTGATTGCTCTGCGGATCACCCCATAGCACAAGGTTATGCTGGGCGATATCGGCCTCGGTGATCTCCGTATCTTTCTTCACCCGTGCATCTCCGCGGAACTGCTGCCGCCAGTGCGTGATGGCGTGGTCCAATTCACCCTTCACCCACGCATCCACTTTGGGATTCAGTGCATTGCCGGTCGGCTGCACGAACATGAATGAATCCATGAACGCATCATCGATCGGGCCTTGCAGGCCGTGCTTCTTCACAAGCCCGGGAAGCGTGCCATCCACCAGTTTCCACCGCTTGCCTTCCTTGCGGAAGCTTGCCTTGAAGCTGCGATCGGAGAAGGGGCGGGGACCAGCCAGTGATTGGCCGTCCAGTATGACAGTGGCGGGGCGTGTGATATCCAGTGGATACTGGCCGGGCTGGAACACCACACCGAGCGCCGTGAGTCCTTTGGTGCTCAGGCGGATGTGATTTGCTGCGGCATCATACTCCGCATCCACGCGTCCGCGTTCCCAATGCTCCTCCAGTCCGTCAATTGTCACCCAGAACGCCTCGTTGTAACGCAGGGTGAACGTGGTGAACTTCACCTGGCGCGGCACCGGATTGCGTCCTTGCTCGGCGATGGCATCAATGCGCTTCGCCACCTCGATCTTTGCGTTAGGCTCGAACTTGTGTTCCGTGTTCGGCCCGATGATATGCGTGAGGCGGATGCCTTCTTTCGCGGCATATTGTTCCATCAAGTCCGCCGCCTGCTTCTGGCGATCCTTCTCCCCGCTGTATGCCACCGTGGGCACATTGAAAAGATTGATGGCGTGCTCGGTCGCATCATGCCAGCGCCAAAGTTTGGCCTCCCACGGATAGGGCTTGAGCGTCTCTTGCTGAAAGAAGCGGAGGAACTCGGCCGCTTCGGAAAAGCCCGCACCCGGTTGTGCCGCCGCCCAAAGTCCGGGATGATGCACGGCGAAGTTCCACGTCGAAGCACCACCCATCGAGAAGCCACGCACCACGATGCGGTTCTCATCCACTGCATAATACTTCTTCACGTGCGCGAGTGCCTCGAAGACATCCGTTTCACCCGCGAACCGCGCCGGATTGCAGTAACGATTATAGACATGAAGCACGATGGTGTTCAGCGGCGTGAACTGGCCCGGATTGCGTTGGCGGTCATTGATGAAGTTCAGCTCACTCAACACCTCGCCACGACCATGAAACCAGATGTCCAGCCGCAAGGGCAGGCCAGTCGTGGCTGATTCCGGCACCACAAGACCATAAGGTTGCACAGAGCCGTCGATGCGGGATTCAAACGCACGGACGACCAGTCCTGTCTCTTCTGTCCAGGACGGCTTGCCTTCACGCAAGAGCTTCGCCCGCTCCGAACCTTTCAGCAGGAGCTGTTTTGCTACCGCGATCTCATTCGTCTTCTGGATCTCCTGATACGTCAGCGCGTAGCGCACGGCTTTGTGATAGATCTGCACATCGGGGAGCAGGGCGAGCAAGTCGGACTTCTTCGCCACGGCCTTCCGGGTGTTCTCGATCTCTTTCGCCAGGGCATCCAGTCCTTGCTCCAGCTCCTTGCGGTCCTTGTCCGGCACGGTTATGCCGATAGGGGGTACGCGGCGGACATTGGTTTCGAGATTATCCGCCGGACCATCCGCCGACACCGCGAGTGAGCCGGCCAGCATCAGGGAAAAAGCGAGGGGCAACAGATGTTTCATGGTTATCCTTTAAGCAAACCCATGGACTGACCGTATGCAATGGAAATTCATTTTCGCCGGAATCAGGTGAAAGATATCGTTCAATTCTCCCTCTTGCGCCCCAGCGCATCTCCCCACACAGTAGCCGGACGAACA
>CAZRGY010000297.1:0-5797 GCA_964599715.1 uncultured Verrucomicrobiota bacterium
GTGCCACTGGTCCCGCCCACCAAACTTGCCGAAGCGGAACAGGCCATGGCCGCCAAAGAGAAAGAGCAGAAGCGCCTAGATGCCGAGGTGAAAGAGCTGAAGGACAAGATCAAGAAACTCTCTGCCGAGGAAAAAGCCGAAGCGGAAGCCGACCTCAAAGCGGCGGAAAAAGCGGCCGAAGAAAATCAAAAGAAGCCCTTACCCTTTGTCACTGCTTACGCCATGGCGGAAGCGGCCAAACAGGAAGATGTCCGCATCCAGCAAAAAGGTGATCCTGCCAGACCTGGCGAGATGGTTCACCGGCGTTTCTTGACCGTCCTTGGCGGAAAGGAATTACCTGCCGGCAGCAAATCCAGTGGACGCGCCCAACTCGCCGACTGGATCATGGCCAAGGACAATCCCCTGACGGCGCGCGTGATGGCCAATCGCATCTGGCAACATCATTTCGGCCGCGGCATCGTCCCCACCCCCACTGATTTCGGCAAACAGGGCAAGCCCGCGACTCATCCGGAGCTGCTTGATTATCTCGCGGCCAAGTTCCGGGATGATGGCTGGTCGGTGAAATCGCTGCACCGCCTCATCATGCTCTCCCATACCTATCAACTCTCCGCCACCCGCGATGACCAGGCCATCGAGCAGGATCCAGCGAATGAGTTACTGGCCGGTTTCCCCCGTCGCCGCCTGGATGCTGAGTCCATCCGCGACACGCTGCTGGATCTTGGCGGCAACCTTGATCTCTCACCCGCCGGGGAACACCCCTTCCCGCCGCAATACAAATGGAATTTCACCCAGCACAACGCGTTCAAGGCGGTCTATGAGAGCAATCACCGCAGCGTCTATCTGATGACCCAGCGCATCCAGCGCCATCCTTACCTGGCCATCTTCGACGGCGCTGACCCCTCTGCCAGCACCCCCGCTCGCACCGCGAGCACCACACCATTACAGGCTCTGTATCTGCTGAATGATCCTTTCGTGCATGAACAGGCTGGCCGCATCGCCAAGCGGCTAACCGCCAATGGCGGCAATGAAGCGGAACAGATCGGACGCGCGTATGAATTACTCTTCGCCCGACCGGCCGCGAAGGAGGAGATCGCTGCCGCTCAAAAATTCCTGGCCGCTGCTAAATCGCAACTCTCGGCGGAAAACACCGCTGCGGACGCAGCCGATGCCGAAGCTTGGCGTGCTTATGTGCGCGTGCTGTTCCGGTTGAATGAATTCGTTTACTTGGACTGAGACGTTATGATCATTCCCAAGTTCTGGGCGGAAAGCCGGATTCAGCACAAGGAGAAGGGCAAGCAAGTAACCGTCCGACGGCTAGGCTGGTCCAAGACAAGTGCAGCTGAGGCGCAAGCAAATGCTGATGCTCGGGCAAACGAGGCGCTCAAGCGAATACTCACAGGAGAGAAGCTGGCTCGCTGGGAGAAAAAGGGGCCCTACAATGGCGCGGAAGGTGTGCCCATTTGTGAGGAAATCGTATCCGAGCACGGAAAAACCATCATCACGCGGAATAGCTATGGAGCCAGGTGCCTCAATACTCCCGATGTGCTATTTGCGGATATCGATTTTGAAACCCAACCCCGTGAGTCAATAAGCTGCCTTTTTACTTTGATTCTCATGATCGGCGCAGCTTTGGCTTCCTGGAAGCTGGGCTCTCCTTTGTGGTTTGTGCCTTTGGGTATTTGTGCAGCAGCTCTCGGGGTCAGTCTCGCCTACGGGTTTCAGAAACTTCATCACAAGCTAAACGGTGGCGTGGAAAAGCTGGCTAACACGCGTATCGACGCCTTCATTAACGCACATCCGGATTGGCGACTGCGAGTTTATCGGACTCCCGCAGGATTCAGGGTCATGGTGACACATCGCACATTTGCACCCGATGCTCCCGAGGTAACCCACCTTTTCCAGTGCCTCAAGGTCGATCCGGTATATGTGAAGATGTGTCAGCGGCAGAAATGTTTCCGCGCCCGTGTCAGTCCCAAGCCTTGGCGGATTGGTATCGAATCGCACATGAAACCACATTCCGGACGTTGGCCCGTGAAACCCGAGATCGCTCCAGTCAGACGAAGCTGGATAGATACTTATGAACAAAAAGCGGCCGGGTTCTCTTCCTGCCGTTTTGAGCGTGAGATCGGCAGAGGCACCATGAACAGAGAAGTGGATAAAGTGCTTAACTTGCATGATGAGCTGGCCCGAGCATTAACCGCTCTGCCAATCGCATGAACATCTTGCCGAAATCGATTCTTTCTATGCATGCTAAGAATGTGAACAAGCTCACTCAGCCACGCCGGTCTTTCTTGCGCACCATGGTCGGCGGCTCGTTGCTGATGCCCGGCATCTTGTCGCAACTGCTGGCGGAATCTGCGCCTGGCAAAACCGACCCGCTTGCCCCCAAAGCGCCGCCCTTCCCGGCTACGGCCAAGCGTGTCATCTTCATCTTCTCGAATGGCGGTGTGTCCCACATGGACACCTTTGACCCCAAACCGGAACTCTTCAAAGCGGATGGCAAGAAAACCGGCGTGGGCGGTGGCCTCTCCAATCAACAGCGCGTCCTGCTCAAGCCCGGCTGGGAATTTCGGCCCGGTGGCAAGTGTGGCACGATGGTCAGCGATCTATTCCCACATATACGTGAGTGCATGGATGACATCTGCCTCATCCGCTCCATGAAGGGCGATGACAACGAGCATGCCAACGCGACCCTGGGCATGCACACCGGTTCCTTCTTTTTTTCCCGGCCCAGCATCGGCTCGTGGGTCAGTTACGGATTGGGCACGATGAACAGTAACCTGCCTTCCTTCGTCGCGCTGGCACCGCAGATGCCCTATGCCGGCACCCAGATTTTCAACAACGACTTCCTGCCCGCCTATCATCAAGGCGTGCGCGTGGTCGGCGGCAAGGAGCCGATTGTGGACCTGGACCGCCGCACACGTCAGCAGGGTTTGCAAGAGCTGGAACTCGGCCTGGCCGATGTGCTGAACAACCGGCATCTCAGCACCCGCACGGCAGATACCGATCTCGCCGCCCGCATCCGCACGTTTGAGACCGCCTACCATATGCAGACGGAGGCGACCGAGGCTTTTGACCTGAACAAAGAGAGTGATGCCACCCTCGCGATGTATGGCCTGAAGCGCGGCGATAACGAAGGTTTCGGCTGGCAATGTCTCGTCTCCCGCCGTCTCGCCGAACGGGGCGTGCGGTTCATCGAGATCGTGGATGGCAGCAGCAGCAAGAACTGGGACCAGCACGGCGATATGGCCGAGCACGCTGTGCACGCGAAGAACATCGACCAGCCGATTGCCGGTCTGTTGCGCGATTTGAAGGCACGCGGATTGTTAGAGGATACGCTGGTGGTTTGGACCACCGAGTTTGGCCGCACGCCCGGTGTGGATGGCACCAAAGGCCGCGGCCATCATAGCGCTTGTTTCTCTTCATGGCTGGCCGGTGGCGGGGTCAAAGGCGGAATCACCTACGGCGGCACGGATGAGATCGCTTCCACCGTCACAGAAAACAAAGTCCATGTGCACGACTTTCATGCCACTATCCTGCACCTCTTGGGTTTTGATCACACGCAACTGACCTATCGCCATGGCGGACGCGATTACCGACTCACCGATGTGTTCGGCAATGTGGTGAAGAACATAATTGCTTAAGCTCATCACCGAGCGACGTAAGCAACGGCCAGAAGCCACTGGACAACAGATGAGGTCCGGCGCAAGTTCCAGGGATGCGCCACTTTGAGAAATTCTTGTTCGCGTTGATCGCAGCGTTGCTGTTGTCCTCCAGCCCCACTGGTTCCGCCGCCCAGTTCGTCCTTTTTGATGTTACTTTCACCTTCACGAAAGAGGATGCGGATAATTCCAAGCCCAGTCCCTCGCACTACTACGTCAAGGAACCGGTCTTGAATCCCAAACGTCCCGTGGATTGGACTGCACCTGTAGATTTCCGCAATGGGACGGTGCACATCCGCACGGAAGTCTTGGAAAAACCTCCCGGCAGCGAACCGACCACCTGGAGCATCTGCTACATCCCGAACAAAGGTCAGGGCAATGGCTACGGCTGCACCGGAACGGATGTGTATAAGGAAAAAGGCGTTTACGAGAAGGATGTCTCCATGAAATCCTTCTGGCAGAACGAAGGGATCGTGTGGACGGAAGGTATCAAGCGCATGGACCTCGTTATGAAAGACAACAGCGGTGGCAAGGGACATGCACACAAACGACCGGATCACGAAAAATTCTTCCCCACCAAAATCCGCATGACGGTGATCCAGGTCTCTGCCGGTGCCAAGTATGATCCCAGTCTGGTTCCCGGCTTGCCCAAAAAGTCCGATTCCAAGGACGGCAAACCGAAACAGCAATCTTCCGCGAAAGAAGTCCAGACCGCCAAAGTGGAAGCAGCTACTGATTGCTGCGAAGCGGTCACCCTATCTGATGGCGATTCAAGCAAACCTTAGACCTTGTTCCAATCCCGATTGGGCTTTGCCCACTGGATGCGAGCCGCATAAACACGGTTATCTGCTCCGTATTTCATGGGGATGGTATAGTCGGATGGTTTCGGCGGCTTCGTTTGCATCCATTCGGCCACCGTCACCCACGTCTCGTGTTCATTGACTTCGACCACGCCGAAGTTCCCCAACCTTGCCCCCTTCTCCGGCACCAGCACCTGCTCAGTCGCCCTGATGACCTGCAGTTTCTCCGTATCTACCTGCGCGATGAACAAAGGCGCACGATGCCGCATCACATGGTCGTTATTCGCACCGCGACGGGTATAGACCAGATACAGCGCATCACTATGCGTGACCCAATGCTGTTGCGTGTTGTAGTTCCCTAATTCAGAACCATCATCAAAAGTCCATTGCCTCGGTTCGTTGAACTGCAAACCATCTTTGCTCACCGCCACGTAACCCGCCTTGTCATTCCGCATGGTCAGGAAATAACGACCGGAGAATTTCGTGAGTGAAGGTTCATAGAGCCCACGATCGATCGGCACCATCAATTCGCTACCGTTCTCGATATAGCTCAATTTCTTGCCGTCAAAGCGACAACGCAAGACGGTGGTAGAGTATTGCTTGGCCTCATGTGACTTGAAGTAGATGGGCAACAGGATATCGCCATTCGCCAAATCCACCCGCTGCACACAACCCGCACCCGAGTTGTAAAACTTGCCACCCTCCGGCATGGACATCGTCACCCATGGCGTCCACGTGCGGGATTTTTCATCGTAGATGGAATACGGTGTTTCGCGTTTGCGATTCGCCATCACTTTGTTGTTCTGGTAGCGCACCGTATGGCCGATGCCGAGCAGAGTTTTGCTTTTCGCATGCCACTTGGGCGTGAAATCACAGATACCTACGATGACACCTTCCGGCTCGTCGCGACGGCCCAAAGAATCCGCGTGTTCCACCGGCTTGGACCAAGTCTTGCCCAGATCATCCGAGCGCATGTCATTCAACGGATGAAACACATCGCTGCCAGTAAGCTCCAACTTCTGCATCGTGAGCACCACCTTGGGCACCTTGCCGGGAATCGCTCCGGCCCGTGGATGCACCCAACACGTTTTCTTATCGAAGCCTGAGCTGAGAACATCGAGTTGGGTGCCATAAGTTTTTCCGTTACTGGCGGCGTGGACGCTGGGGCCAATCAATGCCCCATACGAAATCCCGCCTATGAGAGACGCCAGAAATTTGCGGCGGCTGGGTGGTTGCATGAAAGAAATCGTATGCCTCGTATCGGCCAAGGACAACCCTGCAATGAGTTGCTCGAAACCAGCTTACGCATCCGTAAAACCCCGACTTATGACTCCA
>CAZRGY010000298.1:0-5779 GCA_964599715.1 uncultured Verrucomicrobiota bacterium
GTGCTGGGCTTGGCAGACCCGCCGGTGCTACCGGTTCTTCATTCTACGTTCTTCCTTCTGATTTCCTCCCGGACACGCCTGTTCCACCGCCCGCCGCATCTGGCCGAACCACCAGCTCGCCTGCGACACCCGCCGATACCGCCGACTCACTGGTCGGCAGCCTGTCTCCATCTTCATCTCGCTCTGTTCTGTCAGTTTCATAGTGAACCTTTCTTTATATGTTCTGCGTCCACTATGAGAGGGGACCTAGGACATCCGCTGTCCATGGTCCCATTTTCTGAAAATATTTTAAATCAACCCAAACTGTTGACCTGCTGGTGCTTACAAAGAAAAACCCCTCCAAATCCGAAAATTTGATAAAAAATAGCTCACCAAATTTCACAAAATCTCCCCTTAACTTTGAACTTTGAACTTGTCGCTTTGAACTTACCCTCTCCCCATGGCTTCCCGCTTGGCAAATAAATGGGTCATCATCACCGGCGCATCCAGTGGCTTTGGCGCCGCTGCTGCTCGTGCTTTCGCCGCTGAAGGCAGCAACGTCCTCCTCGGTGCCCGTCGCTTGGACCGATTGGAACAAGTCGCTGCCGAGTGCCTCAAGGCTGGCGCTCCGAAAGCCCTTGTCCATCCGCTCGACGTCACCAACACAGAAAGTGTGAACACCTTCGTCGCGTGGGCCAAGCAACACACGCCGCACATCGACATCCTTATCAACAATGCCGGTGGCGCCAAAGGAGCCGACACCGTCGCCGAGGGCAAAGATGCTGATTGGGAATTCATGATGGAGGCCAACGTTCTTGGTCTGCTCCGCATGACCCGCGCCGTGCTGCCTCTCATGCCGCATCACGCCGGTGCTTACATTTTGAACATCGGCTCCATCGCCGGTCGCGTCGCCTATGAAGGCGGTTCCGCCTACTGCGGCGCCAAGGCCGCCGAACTCTCCATCACCCGCTCGCTCCGTCTCGAACTCAACGGCACCGGCATCCGCGTCGGCAGCATCGATCCAGGTATCGCGGAGACCGAATTCGCCCTCGTCCGCTTCAGTGGCGACACCGCCAAGGCCAAGAAAGTTTACGAAGGCACCGAACCCCTCGTCGCCGAAGACATCGCCGAAACCTTGGTCTGGTGCGCCAGCCGCCCGCCTCATGTATGCATCGATGAAGTCCTCATCAAATGCACCGACCAAGCCGCCATCCACAAGATCTACCGCCGCCCCACAACTGCCAAGTAGCGATAGGCTCACTCACCCTCTCTTGGCCCAAAGGGCCAAAAGATTCCAGCCCAAGGCAGCTTAGCTGCCTTGGGTAAAAAGCCGTAAAGACCCGCGGCCTGTAGGGCCGCCAGAATCATACTGATTCCAATTCACAGCTATCCCTACCAAACCATTCCACCCATGAGTTTTCATACTAATCTCCCAGCACCCTACTTCATTAATTAGCCCGAAAACTACCTGCATTCCCTACCGCAACTTCCCGAAACTTTCGCTATACCCCAGTGTTTAGCCCTTTGAACCAGCAAATCGTTGCGAACAAAACCAGCCCATAGTCGGCATGGTTGCAAACGGTCAGCCGGTTCGACAAAAACCGATCGAAAGCATCGTTATGAAGCATATCGTCATCACCACCGCGCTGGCACTTGTACTGGTTGGCTCCCTCGCCACTTCCGTCCAGGCCCAGGAAGAGAAGAAAAAGAAGGAACGTCCGCCGCTGACGGAAGAGCAGAAGGCGCTCATGAAAGAGATCACCGGCAAGTATGATGCCGACAAAGACGGTAAGTTGAGCCCGGAAGAACGCGCCAAGATCAGCCAGGAAGACAAGGAGAAGATGCAGAAAGCCGGTCTGAGCCGCGGCCCAGGCAAAGGCAAGGATGGCGAAAAGAAAAAGGAGAAGTAATAGTTCCCTCCTGCCATCTTACCCTGATGGCCTAAAAGTTTAAAACCCGCTGGAAACATCCGTTTCCAGCGGGTCACTTTTTGCAATTGTAGGGAAGCTCAGTTCTTCTTCTTGAACTTCTTGCCCAAGGCTTCCGTCAGCACCTTCTTCTTCTCGTCCTTGATCGCCCGCGTCACGGATGCCCTTTGCTCCGGGGTCAGGTTCGGATTCGCCATCGCCTTTGCGATCTCCGTCTCCGAGGTCAGGTTGATCTGCGCCAGCATCTTCGTGTCTTCCGCATTCAGATTATACTTCTGCGCCAGTTTCACCGCATCGCGATATGCCGGGTCCTGTGTCTGCTGCCATTCGGCAAACCGCTCCGGGCTCAAGGCCTGCCTCAACTGATTCGCCAAGTCTGGAGTATTCTCCAACGAGAATCGCTCTCCACTGTTCTGCGCTTGATCGCTCAAAGGTTTCAATGCTTGGAACATCTTCCGGAACTCCTCTTCGGATGGTTCGAAACCGGCGAGGTCATTTCGCAACCGGCTCGAGAGCGCTGAGTTCCTCAATTGATACTCCACCAATTCACCCGCGCTCAACATTCCCACGAGCTCCGTCTCATGTTGTTTGCGTAAGATTCCTGCCCGCGCGGACAGTTCTTCCTTGCTCAAGTTCGCTGTCTTGCCCTCCTCCATCAGCTTGCGCATCTCATCCTTGTAACGGTCGTTCAGGTCTTTCACCTGCACTTGTTTGTCCTCCGTCAAAAAAGCATACCGCATGTCCTTGCTGCTGCGATCCGCCTCCCAGGAATACTTCGCCAGCTCCGCCTTCAGATCCACGCCGAGCAACGAACGGATCAGCTCATCCCGTTCTTTTTCCATCTCGCGTCGCTCATCGGTCTTGCGCTCGTCCTTCTTCTCCTTCTTGTTCTCGTTCTCCCAATACTTCCACTCGTGCTCGCCCGCATGCAGCGACCGCCACTTCGCCGCATACATCTTGTTCACATCGGCGATGATCAGGTCCCGCACCGTCTCCTCCGGACAACCCGCTCCCCGCAGGTTGGCGATATACTTCACGTAATCCGCCGACTCGATTGCCCGCCAGTCGATCTTGGTGAAGTTGGTCACCACCTCTGTCTCGCCCGGCAGAAAGACCGTCTCCACCTTGGTCTTCACGATCGCTTTGGGTGCCGGCGCCTCCACCTTGACCGGCGCCGGTTCGGGTGAGCGGCTCACCATCACCACTGCCAGCACCGCATTCACCGCCAACGAACCAAGCAATATGCCAGTCTTGTTCATACTTAAGATTACCCCTCCATAGACGTAATACCCCCTTCCGGCGTTACGTAAAAAAACGACACCGTGCCCGGTGCCGTGATTACGGGGCTAATAGGTAGGGCCCGCTGGCCTCAGCGGGCCGCCGCCAAAGCCAAAACCTGTTCAAATGGAAAAGGAACAATCAAAAGTCAGAAACCCACCACAAAATCATCTCATCTTCCAAACCCCACTTGTTCAAGCTCTTGCGACATAGCCTCAGCTTGCTGAAGCGTCAACGAACGCAATGGCAACCGCACCGGCCCGCAATCCACCCCCACCAGTTTCATGATCGCCTTCCCGGCAGGCAATCCCCCGTACCGGATCATCACCCCAATCACCTCATTCGCCTTCGCCTGCTCGGCCTCCGCCGCGACCAGATCGCCCGCGCGATACGCCGCCAGCAACCGGTTGAAGATCGGCGCGATGTAATTGTAGGTGCTGCCCACCGCCCCCTTTGCCCCCACCGTCAGGCTGCCCAGCAACATCTCATCCCGCCCGAACAACACATCAAAACGTCCTTCCTCCATCCGCACCGCATTCGCGTAATCCATGAGGCTTTCGTGCGTGAACTTGATGCCCGCCAGATTAGGGATTACGTCTTTCGCCGCTTTCAAGAAATCCGGCACGGGCAAGCTCACCCCCGTCATCGAGGGGATGTGATAATAATAGAACGGCAGCTCCGGTGCCGCCGCCGCCACGAGCGCACACGTATCGACTAGGTCACGGATATTGCCCGGCTTGAAAAAACTCGGTGAGGTCAACGAAGTCGCCGCCGCCCCGATCTCCTGCGCGTGCTTCGCCAGTTCGCAAGAATCCGCCAGACAGTTATGCCCCGTATGCACGATCACCTTCACGGTAGCCGGTGCAGCCTTCACCCACGCCTCCGCCACCTGCTTGCGCTCACCCACACCGAGTGAAGGCCCTTCGCCGGTCGTCCCGCATACAAACGCTCCGCTCACCCCCGTCTCCGCCAGATGCGCCGCATAGCGCGGTATCAGCTCCAGGTTCAGCGACCCATCCTCACGGAATGGCGTAAATGGTGCCGCAATCAAACCGCCCAATCGTTCAAACTTCATAGTTCAGTTCTTTCTAAAATTATACGCCGTAACACTAAGCCCCGTGCTGCCGGCTTCCAGCCGGCAGTTCATCCGCGCCCATTTGTGATGACGCCATCACTTCTTCTCCCTCTCCTCCGCTATCGGAGGAGAGGAGTCCTCTCTCATCCCGCCTTCACCGTATGCCGCGTCAACCCGTCCAGATTCTTCTCCGGCATGCGGATGACCAAACTCGCCACCCAGCCCACCACGACGCACGTAGTGATGCCCACCGCGGCATACAGGAAGAAGTGCAGATTCGTGTGCTTCTGCACCAGATACAAAACGACCGCACTCGTCACCGCACCCACGATCGCTCCCGCGCCATTCGCCCGCTTGGTGAAAATGCCCAACGCAAACAATCCCGCCAGACCACTGCCCGCCAATCCCACCAGACTGTTATAAGTATCCCAGAGCGAACGTTGCTGCATCTCGGCCAACACCAATGCAGTCATCGTCGCAAAAACACCCACGCCTACCGTCAATCCCCGGGCCAACCGCATCGCCGCCTTCTCATCCACCCCGCCCTTCAATCGCCGGTAAAAATCCGTCGTGAACGCAGCCACCACACTATTCAAGCTGCTCGACACCGTGGACTGCGCCGCCGCAAACACTCCCGCAATCACCAGTCCAGCTACACCTGCGGGCAGGCTTTGCACGATAAATGCCGGAAAGATGGCGTCCGTTGTCTGCGCCGGGTCCAGTGTCTGTGGATGCTGCCGGTAAAACACATACAGCGCCGTGCCGATGGCAAAGAACAACGCCGTGGAAGGCACCGCCAAGATGGCATTCGTCCAGATGGATTTCGCCGCCTTCTTTTCATCCGCCGTGGTCATGTAACGCTGCACCACTGTTTGGTCGCTGGTGTAAGGCACCAGGTTGATGAACAGGTTGCCGATCAGGATGGCCCAAAAAGAATTCACCGCCGTGGTGGCATCCAATTTCCAATTGAACATGTGCAGCTTGTCACCCTCTGAAGCCGTCTGCCAAAACCCGCTCCATCCGCCTTCATTCCCCCACAAGATAACTCCCAGACTCAGTAAGGCCGCTCCCAACAGGACAAAGCTTTGCACCACATCCGTCCAGATCACCGCCGTGATGCCGCCCATCGCCGTGTAGACCACGCACAACGCCCCCATCAGCACGATGCACACTCGCACGTCCATATCGCTCACCGTTGCCAGCGCCAGCGAGGGCAACAGCAACACGATGGCCTGTCTCCCGATCTGGAAGAGGATGAACGCCGTGCTGCCATACAATCGCGTGGCCAGATTGAAGCGCCGCTCCAGATACTCATACGCCGACGTCACGTTCAATTGCCGGAAGAATGGCAGATACAGCCGGATGATGAAGGGAGCCAGTATCAAGATGGGGACGTTCGCCCAGAAAAAAGTCCAGTTCGTCGCGTAGGCCTTGGCAGGAACCGCCATGAAGGTCAGCGAACTCAACATCGTTGCGTAAATGCTCAACCCCGCCGCCCACCAAGGGATGCGGCCGCCTC
>CAZRGY010000299.1:0-5714 GCA_964599715.1 uncultured Verrucomicrobiota bacterium
TCTTCCAACTCGCCTGTGCCATCATCTCCCTCAGACACTTATGAAACCGCTTCTATTCTCGCGCCATGCCGGGGACTTATTCGAACATTAAATTCCACCTCATATTCAGCACGAAACATCGTGAGCCATTTCTGACCAAGGAATGTCGTTCAAGAGTTCATGACTATCTAGGTGGTGTGATCCGAAATGAGGGCGGTCACGTCATTGAGGTCAATGGGGTGGAGGATCATGTGCATATCCTCTTTGGCTGGCGAACGGATGAATCGATCGCAAATTTACTGAGGCGTCTTAAGTCCGGTTCTTCTGGTTGGATTCACGAGACTTTTCCGCATTTGAAACACTTTTACTGGCAGGAGGGATACAGCATATTTTCAGTCAGCGAATCGCAGGTGGAAGCGGTTAGCCGGTATATTCAGAACCAGGAAGAACATCACCGGACAAAAACATTCAAGGAAGAGTTGTTAAGTCTGTTGCGGAAACATGGAGTGGAGTTTGAGGAAAGATACGTTTTTGATTGAACGGGAGTCATCCGCCCCTCCGGGGCGGTGGTATTTATGGACACTATCCACGGGTTCCCTATGGTCACCCGTGGCTACCGGCAGACGTCCCTTCGGGACTGGAGGCAGGGACATGATTGTTGATCAGGGAAGCTTGATAGGGGATGAGAAAGCGAATGGTTTATGATGCTTCTCATGAGAGCCTTCTAGTGAGTCGCCAGCCCGAACGTTATCAACTCTTCGTCTTTTTTCCCACTCGGCTGGCGGAGAGGCCGCCATCCACGGCGATGATCTGGCCGGTGACGTAGGAGGAGGCGTCGGAGCAGAGGAAGACGGCGGCACCGACGCAATCCGCCGCGGCACCGAAGCGTTCGAGGGCAAATTTCTGTTCGTAGTCGGCCACGCGCTCCGGGGTGCTGCCCAAGCGTGCGTGGGTGAAGTCCGTATCAATCACGCCGGGGGCGAGCCCGTTCACGCGGATCTTTTGCGAGCCCAAGGCGACGCTGAGTGTCTTTACCATGCCGATCATGCCGGCCTTGGCGATATCGTAGGCAGTGCAATCGTGGTCGGCTTGGAAACCACTGGTATCAGTGACGAGGACGACGGAGCCGGAGCCACCTTCTTCCCACAGCACCTTGGCGAATTCCTGGATGAGGAAGTAGTTGCCAGTGAGGAAGAGATCCATGGTGTGCTTCCAGCGTTGCATGTTCATCTCGCGGAAGGGCACGTCGTAGAACGAGCCGGCATTGCAGACGAGTAGATCGAGCTTGGACATGCGCTTGCGAGCAGCGGTGATGATGTCGCGTGGGGACATCACGGAGCGCAAGTCGCCATTCACATAAGGGCAGGCGGGCGGGATCGTCTTGGGCCGATTCTTCGTGCCGTGGAACACCACCTCGGCGCCCGCCTCGTGCAGACCCGTGCCAATGGCGAGCCCGATGCCGCGTGAGGAGCCGGTGACCAGAGCGCCGTGACCTTGGAGTGAGAACAGACTCATGGTTGAAACTGTCCGGTTATTTCAGGTTCGCCAGATACTCGATGACGTCGCGCAAGTCCTGCTTGGACAGGATGGTGCCAAGCTCGGGCAGCATCGAGGACATGCCTTTCTCGCGTTTTTCGATGTCGGATTTCTTGATCGTGGTGGGGCCGTCTTCCGGCGAGTTGACGAGCAATTCCGTCGCGCTCTCCTGCTTGAGAATACCCATCACCGTGGTGCGGTTTTTCAGGGTCACCACCACGTTCTCGAAGCCGGGCGTGATGACCGAGTTCGGATGGATGATGGATTCGAGCAGATACTCGCGCTCCTTCTGGGCACCGATCTTGCCAAGGTCCGGGCCGACATCACCGCCTTCACCATTGATCTTGTGGCAGCGGAAGCAGGCGGCCTCGGCGCGCTCGTAGAAGATCTCCTTGCCGCGGGCGGCATCACCGCCATAGAGCACCTCGCGGAAGCCATAGAGCGCGTCTTTTTTGTTCTGCTTGGATTGATAGGCTTTCAACGCTGTCTTGACAGCGGCGGCCTTGCGGCCGGTGGCGGCGATGACGACATCGAGCTGCAGTTCGCGCGGCACGGAGCCATCCTTCAGTTTCTCCAGCCAGGTGACGACGAGGGCATCTGCTTCTTCACCCTGGATGCCAGCCAACGTCTCCAGTGCGGCTTGCTGCTCGCCCACGGAACTTTCGTTCAAGGTGGTGGTGATGGTCTTCATCATGTTCGGCCCGGCCATGGCGGTGAGGATGCGGCTGCCTTCACGGCGCAGACCGTTCTCCTTGTCCTTACGGGCCACCTGGATCATGTCGTTGAGTTTCTCATCTTTCAGACTGGCAAGCGCGCGCAAGGCGGCGATGCGGATATCCACCTTGAGCATGTCATCCGCCACGAGTCCGCGGAGGGTTTCGCCAGCTTCTTTCAATTCCAGCTTCTCGATCGCGATGATGGCGGCGATGCGAACATCATCCGAGGCGGTGCCCAACAAATCTTTCCAGTAAGATTTCAGTGCCTGACGGGCAGCATTGGGGCTGCGATCACTCATCGGATTCCAGAGGCCGGTGATGCGGTCGCGACCGCCGGGCTTGGCCCAGTCACCGAGGAATTCCAAACCTTCCACGCGCACCGCTTCGCTCACAGTGTCTTGGGCGACCAAGTCAGCGATGGCCTGGGCATTGTTGGTTTTGCCGAGGCGGAGATTCGCGTTCATCGCCCGGCGCAAGATAGGATCGGAGGCTTTGGTGTTCTTGGTCAGCTTGGCGAGCTCGGGCATCGCGGAGTTGAGCGGGATGTCATTGATGGCGCGGGCAGCCTCCAGCACGAGCAGGCTGTCGCGCTCGGTCAGGAACTGGGCGATATTCGGATCCTCCAGCTTGCGCATGGCGAGCAGGGCGGCGAGCCGGACGGAGGGGGAGTCATCTTTGGCGGCCACGGCGATGGCCTTGCCGCCATCGATCATCGTAAGCGCCATCATGCAGGCGTGGCGCAGGTAAGGATCGCGTTCGCCATTCTCGCGGAGGACTTTGATGATGCGGTCGGTGGCGCGGGGATCGCCGTAACGTCCCGCGCTGAGCACGGCGAAGTAACGGACGCGGGGCTCGGAATCGTTGAGCAGTTGCAAGAGGGCGTTATAAGCACCGTCATAGCGAACATCGCCCATGATCTTCGCGGTGAGGGCGCGGATTTCGGGGTCTTTATCAAGGATGAGCGGGACGAGTTCTGCAACGTGGTCCAAGCCGGGCGTGCGGCCCATCTGGTCGATGGCCCAGAGCGCATGGACACGTTGCATCTGATTACGGCTGGTCTTCGCAGCGGTGAGCAGCGCATCCAACGGTTTGCTGAACGGACGGATGAAGCGGGTGACCTTCGTCTTCTTGAATTCCTTGTCGCGGGCATCCTCGGAGATGGCGTATTGCGCGGCGAGGCGCACTCGTTGATCGGCGTGGCCGAGCAAGCGGATGAGTTCATCATCACTGCGGCCTTTCATGCCGGCGGCGAGGATGGTCTTGGTGTCCGTGACGGCGTCGCTGCTGTCGATCTCCGGATCATGCAGACGGTAGATGCGGCCCTTGCCGGTCTTCTCCCAGCCGCTTACCCAGTCCAGCACGTAGATGCCACCGTTCGGGGCGAACTCCACGTCCGTGGGATACATGCCCCAGATGAGTTTGCCATCCATCTTCTCCAGCGAGTTGTCCATCAGGTAATCCTTGGGGTTGTTCACCAGGTAGGAGGCACCGAAGGGGCGCATCTTGAAGTAACGCACGCCACCGGGGAAATCCGCGTAGAAGAAGGTGTCCTTGAACTTATCCGGCAGACCGGTGCCGGGGTAGTAGGAGATGCCAGCCGGGCCGTGGCCGATATGAGCCGCGGCGGGGAGTATGTAAGCGGCGGTGTTGCGCGGCGGGAGATCCCAGAGTTTCTCGGAATTCCAAGCGCCGAGCTTGGGCAGGTGCTGCCAGCCATAGCGCCAGCCGTAATCCGCGCCTTCCACGATGTGCGTCCAGCGGGCTTTGTCGCCACCGTCCGCGTTGTTATCGCCGGTGAAGAGATTGCCGTAGTTATCGAAAACGAGTTCTTGTGGATTGCGCAGGCCGGTGGCGACAACCTCGAACTCGGTGCCGTCCGGATTGCAACGGAACACTGCGCCGGTATCGGGCAGGGCGATGGTCTTGCCTTCCTTCGTCTCCACGTGAGTGCCGCGGTCGGCGATGCTGAAGTAGAGTTTGCCATCGTAGCCGAACTTCAAGCCGTGCATGTCATGGCCGCCGTAGGCGATGTGCACTCCGAAACCGCTGAGCAAGGGCACGCGCTCCTTGGCCTTGCCGTCCTTGTCCACGCCCTTCAAGAGCCAGAGATCGGGGATGCAGGTAAAATAGACATCTTCGCCCTTCACGGCGATACCGGCAGCGACACCGGAGACGAGGGTGTTGAAGTCCTCGGCATAGATGCTGGATTTGTCCACCTTGCCATCGCCATCGGTATCCTCGATGAGGCGGATGCGTTCGGATTCCACTTCCAGATCTTTCCAGTCAAATTTGCCGTCATTATTACGGTCCACCTGGATGTCTTTCGGCAGGTCCTTGTTATCCGGCACGAGCTTCTCTTTCAGGAAATCGTAGCGGTCCTTGACCGTGCGGAAGGAAAGATCGTTGTCGGTCCAGTCGCGGTGCTTGCGGATGTCATAGACGGAGGTGCGGCGGCGGCCGGTCTCTACGACGTAGGCGCGGCCTTTGTCATCGAAGGCGAAGCTGACCACATCTTGGATGTCCGGCTCGGCGGCGAAGACATCGATCTTCAAGCCGGGCGTGATGCGGAACTTCTTCATCGCGGCGGCCGGGTCGTCCGCGAGGGAAACGCCATCGGGATATTTATCGTCCTTGGCGCCGTCCGCTGCATGCAGCGGGGCAAGGGCAGGCCCAAAGCTGAACAAGGCCGCAACGATACAGGCGAAGGCATTACGATATGGCAACTGCATAGCGGGCATAAGGTAGCGAGAAAGCGGCGCTAGGCAAGGTTAGGCGGTGGAAGAAAGCTTGGATGGAATAGGGCGGTTTGGAGGGGGGTGCATTTCTCTCTTAGCGCCAATTTTGGCGGCGTGGTAAGCCTTGGGTAACATCGAGAGGGGGAAAGTGATTTGGCCGAGGTGTTTGCCGGGACGCAGGTTGCTTTGTTTACTTGTTGTGCCGTTCGATCGAAAAGACCAGGTCGTAGTCGTCATTTTGGTAACCGTATGGTCGCTGTTTGCCTCCTTGGTCGATCCTATCCCGTCCGATGCTCCAGACACGAGCCACTTGTTGGTCCGTATGGTAATTTAAATGGCGGCCAGAAAACGGATCGGCTGGTATCTCGGCCAAGTATTGCGGGACCAAAGCGTTCAGCGTGGCGGGTAATTTCCCTTCGTTTTCCTGACGGTATCTTAACAGCATCAATCCCACTCTCGCACAGCGCAGTTCCGCGACAGTTTGGGCGTATTTTTGTCCCAGCAGGCTGTAGTATCCCATCGCACTGCGAGTTATAGCTGTTTTCAAACTGTCCGATTTCTCGATGCGTTCTAATTCGTTGTCCGATTCGAGCAGTTTATCAATCATCTCCGGCCCGACTGGGAGTTCACAAGCCTGCCAAACTTTTTCCCACAAGGAGATGAAGGCGAGCCGGTCGTGATATTCATAGCCAAAGCAGCTATAAAGCCAGCGGCGGATTTCATCCTTTTGCCTGAGGTCCGGAAAGCT